>NZ_JAHHPO010000741.1 GCF_024606365.1 Endozoicomonas sp. ONNA2 | reverse complement strand
AATTTATCGCAACCGCAGCAGGGCAGTCTATTCTCGGACAGCCTCCCAGGGTACAACACAAGATTCCTTCCCGGCTCTCTGGTAAGACAAGTTGTTTCACATTCTGCAGGCCCCGGCCACCGGACCTTCAGATTTCTGACAAAAACACCTTATAAGTAGAAAAAAATCTAAAACAGTCCATTATTAGTACTGTCAGGTTATTTATAGAGTCGTTTTGACGAACTATTTTATCCAAGCCTCCCGCTTTCAAAAGCTATTTTCGTGGCTTTTGTTTTATCAAACAGGTGGACCGAATATGAAAAGTCAGACGTTGGGTAGCAGCCTTCTGGTCGCCGGTACTTCGATTGGTGCGGGTATGCTGGCATTACCACTGGTGTCTGCACTGACCGGACTGGGCTGGAGCGTATTCCTGATGTTGTTGATGTGGGGGTTATCAACCTATGGCGGGCTGTTGATCGCCGAGGCGTGTCGGGCCTGCCCTGAAGCAGACAATTTGCATGGCGTCATGGGGCGTTTAATGGGGCCGGTTGGTCAGGGTATTGCCGTCATCGCCATGCTGTTTCTCTATTATTCCCTGTGCGCTGCGTATATTTCCGGTGGTGCCAATGTTCTGGGCAGCCTGCTGGCAAAAGAGGGCGTTCATCTGCCTTTTCGTATCATTGCAACGGTTGTGGTATTGCTGGTTGCCATTCTGGTGGTGACCGGTACCCGAGTCGTTGATGTGGTCAATCGGGTGATGTTTGCTCTGATGCTGGCCTTGATGCTTTATATCGTGGTGTCACTATTGCCTGAGGTCAGTTTGAGTAATCTTGGGCTGGAGAACAGTAGCCCTGGTGTTCTACTCGCTGCGCTGCCGGTGTTATATACCTCATTTGGCTATCACTGTGCGGTACCTACCGTTGTTCAGTATGTGCAGGGGAAACCACAGCGATTTCGCCATGCCCTGATTGGTGGCAGTGCCCTGCCGTTCAGCATTTATATTATCTGGATGGTAGTGGTGATTGGTGTGATTTCCTCCGGGGTGGTGGTGACTATGGCACACCGTCCTGACGGTGTCACGTCGCTGATGGATGCCATAGGCAATCATTCCCGTACGTCCAGTTTTGATTATATGATCAGTGCCTTTGCAGCTTTTGCCCTGGGCACCTCATTCCTGGGCGTGGCGCTTGGGCTATTTGACTATCTGGCAGAAGTCTTTGGTCGTTCCCATGGTATTTGGGGGCGGATTGAAACCATTATGCTCACGCTACTATTGCCGCTGCTGGCAGCTATTTTTATGCCCGGCAGTTTCGTTACTGCTCTGGGTTACGCCGCCGTTGCCCTGGTGATTCTGGCGGTGTTCATTCCCGTGGCACTGGTCTGGAAGGTTCGTAAACTCCACATGGAAGAACCCTATCAAGTGGCAGGTGGTATTCCGGCACTGGCTATTGCCATCATTGTTGGACTTTTGGTTATTGTTGCCCAGTTTGGGGTCATCGGTGGTGTATTACCTTCTATTGGCTAATCGGCTTTTATTGGCTAATCGGCTTTTATTGGCTAATCGGCTTTCTGAGAATAGACTGTCTTGATATAAGTAGTTGGCTAAATGAAATCATATTTTTCGGATAAGTGGTCATTCACTCTGCGGCACAACAAATCCCACACATAGCTACGGCTATGCTCCCTACGCTTGCATAGTAAATGCCCACTTAACCAGAAACATACGATTCCATTTGGCCAACTACTTAGTACCAGTTCCCGGACACCACCGGATCGAGAAGCAACTTGGAATCGTTCAGGAAGAGCAAGCAATGTCAGATGGAAGTTGGTCGGTTTACATAATTCTCGCCAGTGACAGCAGCCTTTATACGGGCATTACCACGGATATTGAGAGGCGATGGCAGCAACATTGCAATGCCAGCGGAGCGAGGTATTTCAGGGGACGAAAGCCACAGCAGTTGGTCTATCTGGAAGGTGATCACGACCGTTCATCGGCCAGCCGACGGGAAGCCGCCATCAAAAAGCTGACTCGCCCACAAAAGCTAAGCTTGCTCTGCTCACCGCGAAATTGCTGTGATCTTTGGGCCAGGAGGCTGGTTAATAGCAATCACCAGAAGGTTTTCCGAGAATAGACTGCCCTACTACGTTGGCAGCAAATTGGTCTAAAAATTCCTGCTTTTTCACTCCCAAGCATCAGAAATTCTTATCCTCAATTTCTCGCTACCCGCGCTACGGGGGGCCAGACGGGCGCTATTCACAGAGAGCCTCCTGGACCTTTATGGCTTTTTAGCACAAAAAGAAGCATGAAATACCATTTTTGGTTCAAGCTTGAACGTTTAAATAGTATGATTCCCAAAAAAAAAGTGAAGCAGGAAGGACATTTGTAAGACACCTGCAACCCATAAAAAGCAGGGTGTATACAACGTTTCGCTGCCTTCGGATAACAACAACAAACAAGTATGAGGTGTTCATGGAAGCCAGTTTTTGGGATGGCAAGCGTGCTCCCGGTGTTGCTGACCAAATCAATCCTGAAAAGTTCAAAAACCTCGGTGAAGTCATTGAACATGCAGTCCATCAATACGGCAACCGGCCAGCCTATACCAGCATGGGCAAAACGGTCTCCTTTAACGAAATAGATCAGCTTGGTACCCGGTTTGCTGCCTATCTCCAGAACCATACGACACTGAAGCCCGGTGACCGTATCGCTATTCAACTACCGAACCTTATTCAGTATCCCGTCGTCGTTTATGGTGCTATCAAGGCCGGGCTGATCATTGTTAATACTAACCCTCTCTACACGGCCAGGGAGATGAAACATCAATTTACTGATTCAGGAGCCAAGGCGCTGGTCTGCCTTAATGTTGTTGGCCACCTGGTGGAGGAGATTGTTCAGGATACGCCAATCAAGCACCTGATTGTCGCTGAGCTGGCCGACCCTTTGCCCTGGCCGAAGCGGTCGCTGATTAACCTGGCGGTAAGGCACCTCAAGAAGATGGTGCCTTCTTATCAACTGCCACAGGCGCTGAGTTTCAATCAGGCCATGAAGCTTGGGGCAAAAGCCCGGTACATTAAACCCGCACCGGCCAACCCTGGTGATGTGGCCGTACTACAGTATACCGGAGGAACAACCGGGGTGGCCAAAGGCGCTATGCTGACTCAGCGTAGTTTGGTCAGTAATGTCATGCAGACGGCCAGTGTTATGTCCCAGGTGGATGATCATGGTGTGCCACTGACAAAACCAGAGGGCAATACGGCGGTTGCACCCCTGCCTCTTTATCATATCTACGCTTTCACCGTGCACCTGATGACCTTCTTCCAGCAGGGTGGACACAGCATTTTGATTGCCAACCCACGGGATATGGATACGTTTGTCAAATCCCTGAAGCCTCACAAGGTGAATATATTCATCGGCTTGAACACACTATTTGTTGGCTTGATGAATCACCCGGAGTTTAAAGACCTTGACTTTTCCGAACTGCAGTTAACCATGTCCGGTGGAACTGCCTTGCAGGCGGCAGTTGCCAACCGTTGGCAAGGTATCACGGGGTGTGTTATTTCCGAGGGTTATGGCCTTTCTGAAACATCTCCCGTGGTATCCCTGAACCCGGCGGGCAGTTACTCAAAATTGGGTACTGTCGGCTTGCCTGTGCCCGACACAGCGCTGAAGACGATCGATGAACAGGGAAATGAGCTGCCATCAGGGGAGCGTGGGGAGCTGTGTGTCAAAGGCCCTCAGGTGATGAAAGGGTATTGGCAGCGTCCAGAAGCGACGGCAGAAGTGATTGACAGTGAAGGCTGGTTTAAAACCGGAGATGTTGCCATTATTGATGAGCAGGGTTATGTGCAAATTGTCGACCGGGTTAAGGATATGGTGCTGGTGTCAGGTTTTAACGTGTATCCCAATGAAGTGGAAGATGTGGTTTCCAGGCATGATAAAGTGCAGAACTGTGCCGTTATTGGTGTACCCGATAAGAAAACCGGTGAGGCAGTCAAACTTTTTGTTATTCCCGAAGACAAGAGCTTGACGTCGGAGGAGATCAAAGAGTACTGCCGACTGAACCTGACCGCCTATAAAGTTCCCGGGCAGGTTGAGTTCCGGGATGTTTTGCCAATGACGCCGGTCGGTAAAATCCTGAGAAAAGATCTCCGTGGCGAAGAAATGAAAAAGCACGAAACAGCTTCCTGATTTCAGCAAAGCCCCGGTACTTTCTGGGGCTTGGTAATTAAAATAACTTTTAATATGCTTGGAAATTATTGTTTAATCGATTCATTTGATTTCAGTCAAGGTTGTGTTTCAGAATTTTTAAATATGAATTAAACTCATTAAGCCAGCTTTTCATGTGATAATCGAGTAGTTGCTTTTTATTTTTCCTTAAAATGAGAGTGAATTATTATGTTGGTCGTGCTTTGATCAGTATTCTGATTTTTTTATCTTTTCTCTTTTATGCTGTTGCTTTATACCTTTATTGTTGAGCATTACTGACTCCCCGAAACTATGCGATGAAAAACCTGATTATTCGTTTTATTCCTTGTGATTCATGGCTTGGTCGCTAGTTGAGTAGTTAACCAAATGAAATCGTACTTCCTGACTAAGCGGACAATCACTCTGCGGCGTTACAACTCCGGTCACATAGCTACGGCTATGTTCGCTCCGTTGTGTCTTGTATAGTAGCTGTCTACTTAGTCAGAAAATACGATTCCATCTGGCCAACTACTTATAGGCCGTTTACTAAAAAGTATTTTTTGCGAGGTGATGAAAAAATATGCTCTTTTTTCATTAACAAGGTACGGGGTTTTGTCTATTTACAGGCAGGGTTGTCAATGTTAAGTTTTTATCTATTTCCATCCCTACGTTTAATTGATTCCTTGATTTACCAGATTGGTTCAAACAATGAATATTTTTGATGAAGCTCTCGGTGTTCTGAAGTCTAAAGTTCAGGTACGCAAGCTCTTTCATGATATGCACGCTGAAGACCTTCAGCGTGTCATCGGTCGCATAGAAGCCATTTACGAAGAAAAGATGATGGCTGAAATGGAGGTTCAAGAGGAGCAGGCCCGCAAAAAAGAGGCGCTGGATGCGGTTGTTAAACAGATGAAAGAGCTTGGACTCTCGCTAGGTGATATTAAAGACCTGACAGAAGATAAAAGCAGCGGTAGCCGTAAAGGAAAAACACGCCAGCGGTATTTGTTTCGCTACGAAGCCGTTGATGGTTCACCGGTAGATTGGGAAGGGGCGACAACCGGGCGTATTCCTGCGGACTTCTCAGACTATCTTGAGCGTACCGGTAAAGATCGCAAGGCCTGCATCATCTCTGAAATCTGATAAGTGTTAAAGAGTTCGACAAAAGGCCCTGTTGGTTAACAGGGCCTTTGTTGGTTTTTGTCTTTTCTATTTGATTTGTCTGAGCCTTTTATCAACCATCTCTTTCAGAACATTTTCCTGCGTAAATCCACGAACTATTGCGTCGGGGAACACCAATGCCGGAGTACCGGTAATACCCAGCCTCTGGGCTAGCATAATATTGCTTTCCAGTCGTTTGTTAATATCATCATCCACAGCGTTTTTCAGTGCGTCCAGATTCAACCCCAGTTTTTTGACACTACTGGCAATGGAATCCGAATCATGTCGGGCACGATGGGACATGAACTCTTTATGCAGTGCAAGGTAGGCGTCATTACCTTCAGCCCTGGCTGCTAATAACAGGGCAGCCGCCTCTCTTGAGCTTGACCCAAGGATTGGCAGGTCTTTATAGATAATTTTCAGGTCAGGGTAATGGTGAACAAGCGCTTCCAGAACCGGATCCTGCTTTTTGCAAAATCCACAGTTAACATCACCAAAATAGACAATGGTCAGCTTGGGTGTTGATGACCCGACGAAGGGATCATCACTGTTGTGAAAAAGCTCCGCCGTACTGCGGGTGAGCAGCGAGTTTTGCGCCTGTGTTTTGGCTAACTCTTCTCTTTTTTTCAACTCATTGACAACGTCGATAAAAATTTCAGGATTTTCCATCAGGGCTTCGCGCACCAGCTCTTTGACCTGTTGTTGCTGTTCCCGGTCCAGCGTTGCAGCCTGACTGCTGATTGGCAGGATAAGTGCGGTAGCGGCGATGGCCAGCAGCTTTTTCATGGTTAACGTCCAATGTAATGATCAGGGTTGTCTTTATCATACCGGTTTGACCGGCTGCAATGGAATGCAGTCGCCATAGGTTAAGGCAATAAAATTGTAAATTGAATAAACAACGTCATTACTTTGGCTATCGGACGAATGGCAAAAAAAAGTAGCTGATCTGTCAAAGACTGGGTGACAGGAGGTATTACACGATAAGCGGTGTGGACGGGTTTATTCCAAAAGACGCCAATTCTTATGGTTTTATTCTTCTAATCAGCGGGATATGTTGTGTTTATGGTGAATTTTCCCTGCTGACAAAACTATCTGCAAAAACTATTTGCATGAGTCTGCTGCCAGTGGGTTTCTGTGTGGGCCGCCTGCCACCACTGCTGAACTTGGCTATCCTGTTTAAAGAGCTGCAGGACGGTGCCGACAGATTGAGCAATGGACTTCAGCACGCTGTCAAAAAAACTCATTGGTCGAGGAAGAAAATATGAAGACGAGGATGTCGGAAATCCGTAAGGCGTCGGGTTTTACTCTGATTGAATTGATGATCGTTGTGGCGATCATTGGTATTTTGGCGTCGGTAGCGATTCCACAGTATCAAGCGTATACCAGGAACTCAACGGCTCAGGCCGCACTGAGTGAAGTGAAGGCATTTCAGACAGCTGTGGCAATTTGCGCACAGACAGCGACTATTCAATCCTGTCAACCCGGTGGTGTTGGTAGTGGTGTACCCGCTGTAGCGGGCACAAGAGTGACCATTGGTGCTTACGTAGACAATACTCATGCAGAGCTGATAGTGACGCCAGCGAGTTCATTTGGTACTCAAACTCTGATTTTCCGATCCGATGCTACTGGTGGTAACTGGAAGATGTCCTGCAATAATGGTGGCGATGCCACTGCAAATAATCTTTGCGCTACCGATGCCGTCATGAAGAACAAACAATGGAATGGCGATTCTAGTGGTGCTTTTCCAAATTAGTTAACGCTTGCCACGTTTCCGGGCTATGTGACTCAAAGGTCTACAAGCTCGGGAATGCAACTTGTTGAGTTTATTGTGCTTTTACCCGGTTTTCCGACTAACAGGCTCAACCAGAAACTCAATCAGTTCTGTAACCTCCTTCCTGTTCACATAGTCCTGTAGATCTTTCATCCGTTTACTGCCAATCGTTGGGCACTTATCCGAAATCTGCCGGGATAACAATCCTCGTAAATCCGTTATACACCCAGCCAACTCGCGGGCATTGCTTGTCCCGATGCCCGGAATACTCAGTGCACGGATCTGTTGCTCCAGGCTTTTCGAACGTTTGATTGACTCGATGTATTGTTGGACTTCCTTCGGATACATACCAGCCGATTGCAATGAATGGGGTGCCAACTGCAGAATGTCCACCAGTGTCTGGATTGTTCCCGATTGAACCCATTGATGAATAGCTGGCTTGCTGATCGCTGCAATATCAAGCCCCTGTTTACCGGTTAGCCATATCAGGCGAGCGATAAACTGTTGTTCACAACCCGGTGCCATAGAGAGGCAGGTAAAGGGCGTATAACGGCTTGTATCCGAGAGTTCCGGGCTTACCCTGTTTGCAGGGCGAAAAAGCACCCTGCCAAAGACTGGTATGGCATTACCCTTGAGTTTGATACTGATTCGATCCCCCACGGCAAGCCCATTCTTTTCCAGATTTTGAATACTGCTCAGTGACAGGGTTGATATGGTTCTGTTTTTCAGCGTCACCGGTTCAATATGCACCACGGGTGTGATATTGCCGGTTCGCCCAATAGTAAATTCAATCGCCTCCACTGCTGATGAAGTGGTTGCTGGCGGAAACTTCCATGCCATGGCCCAGGCCGGTGTATTGCCTGCCCAGCCCAGCTGCTTTTTGACGGTTTGGCTGTCGGCCTTGATCACAATGCCATCCAGCAAAAATATGGGCTTTTTGAGGGCAGCGTAGTGCTCAAGGTGCTGTTTGATCTCAGGGTAGGCTGTGGTTCGGTGGGTATGCTCCAGGGGTAAAGGAAAGCCCATACCCGCTAGAGCTGTTATTGACTGTAAACCCCTATTAAACGGGCTGTTAACCCACTGCCATGGGAAAAAATCAAAGGCTTTTATGACTTCCGCTTCTGGCTCAGTCCGGTTGAGCTGACCGGCAACCAGATGTCGGGCACTGGCATACTGCTCAAGAATGGATGGAGCGATTATGTCAAGCCGGGCAAATAGTTCTCCATGGAGAATGAGTTGGTTTTTTTCATCATTATCCACTGTTTTCGGGATCAACGGCATTTGCCGGATATGATGGAGGATATCCACTCCAACCTCGCCATTGCCCCGGGTGGAAGCCTGGATTAACCGCCCCTTGTGATAGACAAGCTCCACTGCAACGCCATCAATCTTCGGCTGTACCAAAAAACCACTGTCAGCTATTCGCTGTAAAAAGCTTGTGACTTCTTCCGCGGACTGCGCTTTCTTCAAGCTGCCCATTGGCGCCTGGTGGTGAATCGTATACCTATTGTGCAGTGTTTGGGAAAGGGGTTTCCCGGTGGCGATGGACGGGAAGCACGCTTGCCAGTATTTCAGCCTGGCAAGCAAGTCGTCGTATTCTCCATCGCTGATGATGGGGGCGTTCTGGTTGAAGTACAGTTCATCATGGTAAGCCACTTCATCCGAAAGCCTGCCGATCTGTTCAGTGGCTTCCCGTTGATCCCACTGGGGGCAGTCATCTGCCCAGGCAGGTAGAAGAAAGGTTATCCACAGGAGCAATATTATTTTTTTCATGCTTGGATTAAAGCATGAAAAGGTGGGTGGTTACATTATAAGAAATATGCATTACTGCAAAGGACAGAGTGCAATAAGATCATAAGAACTGAAACCACAAAGTCACAAAGTGCACGAAGAAGAGCTTTTCTTTTCCTTTGTGTCTTTGTGGTTCCCTGCTTTTAGCTTTTCAGTAGCCCCAAAGCTGGTTAACTGTGATACCCGTTCGGATTCACCGACTGCCAGCGCCAGCTATCCGACACCATATCGTCCACCCCTTTTTCCGCTTTCCAGCCCAGTTCATTCAGGGCCTTTTCCGGATTGGCATAACAGGCGGCAATATCACCGGAGCGTCTTGGAGCAAACTGGTAAGGCACTGGCTGTTGCGATGCCTGTTCAAACGCAGCAACCATTTCCAGCACGCTGTAGCCTTTACCGACCCCCAGGTTCCAGGCATGGATACCCGCAGTTTTCTGCAACTTCTCAATAGCACGCACATGGCCCAGAGAGAGGTCAACCACATGGATATAGTCCCTGACTCCGGTTCCATCATGGGTTGGGTAGTCGTTGCCGAAGACACTGAGCTTGTCCAGCTTACCGATGGCAACCTGAGCGATATAAGGCATCAGGTTATTGGGAATATCATTGGGGTCTTCACCGATTCTGCCGGAAGGGTGCGCACCAACCGGGTTGAAGTAGCGTAGCAGGGCAATTCGCCAGCTATTGTCCGACACATGCAGGTCCTGAAGAATTTCTTCTATCATCAACTTTGAGCGGCCATAGGGGTTGGTTGCCGAGGTTGGGAAGTCCTCACTAATGGGCAGGCTGGCCGGGTCACCATAGACCGTGGCAGAAGAGCTGAACACCAGGGTTTTCACATTGGCCTGCTTCATCGCCTCCAGCAACACCAGTGTCCCGTTCACATTGTTATCGTAGTAAGCCAAGGGCATGGAGACAGACTCGCCAACGGCTTTCAGTCCGGCGAAATGGATAACAGAAGCTATCTCATGGTTGCTGAACAGTGAGTTCAGCAGTTTATGGTCGCGAATATCCCCTTTAACAAACTCAAGTGTCTTGCCGGTGATCTCCTGAACCCGTTTCAGGGATTCCTCACTGCTGTTACTGAGGTTATCCAGAACAATGATCTCATGGCCATCGTTAAGGAGTTCCACGCAGGTGTGGCTGCCGATATAGCCAGCGCCACCGGTGACCAGAATTTTTTTTGTTGTGTTTTTGCTCAAATTGCTGCTCAAGGCTGCCTCCGTGTATTTAAAGCTGCTCAACGATCCGCATGGACAGATCCACAGACTGGCCGTCTTTGGTCAGTGTGCCAATAGAGATAAAGTCGACCCCGGTTTCGGCAATGGGCACCAGGGTCTGATCATTAATACCACCGGACGCTTCCAGTTTTGGGGCTTTGCCGGGAAGTTCCCTGTTCAGCCGGACGGTCTCGGCCAGCTGAGCCAGCGGGAAGTTATCAAGCATGATGATATCGGCTCCGGCCTCTCTGGCAGTCTTGAACTCTTCCATGTTTTCCACTTCGATCTCTACCGGTTTGCCGGGAGCGATGTCGTGAGCCCTTGCGACTGTCCGGGTAATGCCGCCACAGGCGGCAATATGATTTTCCTTGATTAAAAAGGCATCAAAGAGCCCGATTCGATGGTTGTAGCAGCCTCCGGCCGCGACGGCGTATTTCTGGGCAACCCGCAGGCCAGGCAGGGTCTTGCGGGTATCGAGCAGTTTGACGCCAGTACTACTGACCAGACTAGCATAGCGCTGGCAGCGGGTTGCTGTGCCGGAGAGGGTCTGCAGGAAGTTCATCGCGGCCCTTTCGCCGGTGAGCATGCTGCGGGCAGCGCCTTTGAGAACCACCAGCACCTGGTTCGGCTCAACCTGTTCACCTTCTTTTATATGCCACTCCAGCTGAACATCAGGATCAATCTGGTGAAATACCTCATCAAACCAGGGGCGTCCGCAGATGACGGCATGGTCTCGACAAATAATCCTGGCGAGCGATTGTCGGGTTTCTGGAATCAGGGCAGCGGTAATGTCTCCGGAACCTATATCTTCCGCCAATGCCTGGCGAACATTGGTTGCTACGGCGCTGTGTATCTGGTCTCGCAGAACCGGGCTCAGGTTTTCAGGCAGTGTACAGGATGCTTTCATGGTCATTCCGGAGGCTGGCATTCTTTGGCGGGGATTATATACCCAAAGGAGAAACCATTGCAGGCTGCCCTGTCTTGACGCCTGCAACGCTTAACTGATCCATCAGCTGATGATGGCCGGTGACGGTGACCCCCAGAGTATTGGCCTGCTGAATCAGAAAACCGTTGATAAACGACAGTTCTGTGGCTCTTACCCGCCGTGCATCCTGCCAGGTTGATGACAGGTTGCTGGCGGTGATCTCACAGACACTGTAGACGCTCTCCCGGAGTGCGGTTGCAGGCATTCCAAGCGCCGCCAGAACCTTGCTGGTCTCGATAATTAATTGATCCTGCCGGGCCTGTTTTTCGCCATTATCCAACAGCTCACCATTGCGGCAGTTGAACAACGCGGTGAGGCCGTTGATACAACTGTTAATAGCCAGCTTCTCCCATAGCTTCTGCTCAATGGTGTGGCACTGACGGACCTTTAATCTGAAATTGTCGCACAGGTCATGAAAGCCCGGTTCGGATTGTTGCTGAGCGCTGAGCGGGCCAATCCAGGTCTGCCCCCGGCCTGCGTGGCATACTGCAAAGGGGGCCATCAGGTTAGCGCCATCGGTACTGGAACCTGCCCAAACCCTTTGCCGTGAAAAATATTTTGCTCAACCATTTTTCATCCCTGGGGGTGGCGCAAAATATTTTCACGCGCCAT
>NZ_JAHHPO010000740.1 GCF_024606365.1 Endozoicomonas sp. ONNA2 | reverse complement strand
ACCATAGTTCCAGAATTAGAGTGAAATGGGAAAGTTATTTTTAGACAATTCCCAACCTGATCGGCATTCTGAGTCGTACCTTTGGCCAGCAGGCCTGTCAGAAAGAGCTGGATGCCTGCCTTGCTTTCAAAAACAAACTGGTAGCGATTGATCTTGCCGGTGATGAGCTCGGGAAACCCGGAACGCTGTTTGTTGACCATTTTCGCCAGGTTCGTGATGCAGGCCTGCACATCACCATTCACGCCGGCGAAGCGGCTGGCCCGGAAAGTATGTGGCAGGCCATCAGGGAGCTGGGTGCTACCCGCATAGGGCATGGGGTAAAAGCCATCGGTGATCCTGAGCTGATGGATTATCTGGCAGAACACAACATTGGTATTGAGTCCTGTCTGACCTCCAATATCCAGACCAATACCTTCCCCAATATTCAAAGTCATCCGCTCAAGCAGTTTCTGGACCGTGGCATTCTGGCCACCATCAATACGGACGATCCGGCCGTGGAAGGTATTGAATTGCCCCATGAATACGAGGTGGCTGCCCCCGCTGCCGGGCTGACTCAGGATGATATACGACAAGCACAGGAAAACGGCTTGAGCATTGCGTTTTTGTCTGATCAGGAGAAAGTCGCCTTGCAAGCCAAAGCCAGGAACCGTGGCTGAGATACCTTGATCCCACGGTCCCGAATACTTCTTGTCAATGCGCAACCTCCCGGCTCCTTTCCGACGAGCCGTTATCCAGCATCCGGCTATTTTGCCGAGAAATTATCAGTAATTAGCCATGAGTGGCTGTCGGCAGCAAGGTAGCATTCGAAGCAGAATGAAAATGATACCAAAGGCCAGTAAACAGCATTGTGTGGCACACAGAGGTTAAACGCCTGAAAGCAAGAAAGGACACCGGCCATGGATTCTGAGCAAATCAAAAAAGATTCAAACAGTGAGGTGCTTGTCACTATTAATGGCCCATTCCATGACGTGGGTAAGGCTCCGTCTGAACAGGTTACGGATATGCGCAAGCTCAAAGGGCAGGTTGTTACGCCAGAGTGCCCTGCTGATCCATGGGAGCAGGATTCCAGCGCCATAGAGCACAAGCTTTTTTCTGACATCAATGCCCTGCCTGCGGTTGCGATCAGCAATAGAAGTGAACTCAGAAAAAAAATGGCAGAAATTTACAAACAGGCCCATGAGCTGATGACCTGCTATAACCAGAGAATCCAGAACCTGTTGTTGGATGATCGTTTCTTGCACCGACACGCCTCTGAAGTCTCAGCTTTGATGATTCGGGGGTTAATGCCGCCACTGGAAAATGTCAAAAGTCTGGAAAAAACACTGGCATCAACGCGAAAAAAATCAGAAGACGAACCGGTGGATCAACTGCAACAGTCGGCAGTTGATGAATTGGCAGAACTTGAGCAAGTGTTTAAGGAGGCCAAAAGTCGGCTATCCAAATATACCAAACCGTTAAAGCCAGCACAGATACTTCAGAAACAGTTGAGTCAACGCCTGGAACGGGCCGCGTCGGAGTTGCAGCAAGCGCAAAAACCCGGTGTTTCACTCCCTTTGCATAATGCGTCTGATATAGCCACCACTAAACCTGCCAGCACTGCACCCCTGCCATATTATCAAACTCAGCAGAATCAGCAGCAGAAAAAGTGCTCAATCGACGATTTGCAATCAACCCAACTCAAGGCACTGGCATTAACGCTCGATACTGCCAGTCAAGAGATCGAGAAAAGAAACATCCAGTCTTTTATCCGTTACGTGGCATCGGAATATCAGCACTACGCCCCTCTGAGCCCCTTTTTGTCAGCGGCTGGCCAGAAGAGCGAACTGATGTCAATGAATCCTGATAAGGCCTGTAAAGCATGTCAGGAGGCCATTGTGCTACTTGAGGAGGTTTCATCCGGGGAGCCGGAGCTTTCCCTTGACTTATTGCTAAAAATTGACCGGTCCGTTGGTCAGTTGGCTTCATTTGATAAAAAGTTGCCCGGTGAAGTCTGGCAGCTGATGACCGAGCTGGCACCTGACCCGCACGATAGCCGATACCATTTGTTAAATTTGCTCTGCCGTAAGCTGCTTTCGGATGGCCCCACACCGTTAACACAAAAAGCGGTATTGAATAAATTTAAAGAGGTTGGACAGCTGCTGAGCCAGCCCCGGGAAGAGGCAGATTTTGATCAGCAGTTTTTCAGTGTTTTTGGCCCGATATTCACCTTGCCAGGCCACTTGAAAAAAACACTCACATTGGTTAATAAACCCCATGAGACCCTGGCATTGCTGCAGATGTTTGCCCGGGAGAAAGCGGGTGAACAGGCCCGCCTGGCAGAAATGACTGAGGCATTCAGAGTGATTGGCGATGAGCAGAAGCTGGCGTGTCTGATTCCGGGAGGGGTCGCCATTGACTGCCTTATAACAACAATACCGGCCCAGCTGACTGCTGAAATCAATGGTTATCGCCCTGGTGAAGACAACCGGGCTCATCAGCAGTTAACGGACTCCGTGCTGGCAAAGTTTTCGGATTATCACAAAACAACAGGGTTAATCCGCAAGCAAACAGAGAACATTAACAGTCAAGGCATAAACAGCCAGTCTGAGCACTCCAGGACTTTCTTCCAACTCAGCAAACAAATGGCGGAGACTCTGGCTTGCCCGGATAACCGCCAAGAAGCGCTACTGAAAAACATGGATGCTGAACTGCACAAAATCACGACCTGTTCCCAGGTAAACGCACAGGCAAAACAATCGATTGCCCAATGCCGGACACACATCAAGGATGCACTCGGGGAGAAACCTCTTGCCAACGACCAGGCCAGTAAGATCATCACACTGTTTCTTGAGGCTCAAACCGATATAGATGAGCCCGGTGCAGCTCAGACAGGGATCGTTGCCATGCCACAAGCGTTGGTGCAAGCCATGGCATCACTGGAAAACGGTGCTTCAGCCAAATGGTACAATCAGCTGTTCACCGGTCACCTGCAGGAGCAAAGAACGAAGACGCAGGGTATTGTGAAAAACGTTCTGGATGCCTGTCAGCAAACACGTGCGGCAACCATGGCTGTGGGCAGTTTTATTGAGGTATTTGCCCTGGAGATTACCAAAGATAATGACGACCCATTGATTAAACAGCTAGGCACAGAGATGCAGGCTTATGCCAACCGGCTGAAAACTGTTTGATTCGGTCATCACCGCCACTGGCTGCCTGCTTAAGTAGCCAGTTATCCACCGGATCGTTTGGCATCAAAACCTGCTTTTTGCAAATGGTCAACCATGGTATCAACGTGATCTCCCTGAAGTTCAATATTACCTTCTTTAACCGCACCACCCCCGCCACAGCGCTTCTTTAATTGCCTGGCAAACGCTTTCAGTTCATTGCCTGTCAGTGGCAGGCCGCTGATGACCGTGACCAGTTTGCCGCCTCGTCCTTTTTTCTCCGGACGGACACGAACGTTACCATCACCCACCACGTCTGGCGGGGATGTTTCTTCCTTGATTCGACCAGAATCGGTGGAATAGACCAGTTTACTGTCCGGGCTACGTTGATAATTGCTCATGGCTCACCTCTGGAAAAGCATCTTTATCAGTTTTAACTACTTATGATACGCCAATTGGTGCCCCTCCTGTATCTGCTGGTTATGGCGTTCACTATAACGGTAGGACACACAGTGAATTTGCCATTTCAATTTAACAACACGCAATAGCGTTAAAACGACCTTTAGGTGAATGGTGATTATAAAACCATGAATGGTTCGACTTTGCTTAAAATTGCCCTGCTGCAAAAATCAGGATTTGAGGTCAATGCAATCCCTGTGTATAAGTAGCTAACCATATGAAATCAGTTATTGATCGAATAAAGACAAGGATAGCCCTCCCGCCAGAGGCTCATGGTTCAGGAATTGTCCCGAAGTAATTTCAACACTTTGAACTTGCTTCGTTCATCCTGAGCCATTACATGAGGTCGCAGTTCACGCCCTTCGACAGGCTTGCAAAGTAACTTGGCCAGAAAATTCGAACAACTACTCAATTAAAATGACAGTGAATTACGTGGTCAGTGTCCGTCAACCAGCCGGTTACGCAGCAGTCGGGTATGCGAAATGCATTTTTTGTTTTTTCCCATGAAGTTTGATCCCTTTCCAGGGAGGCAGAGGTTAGCCGATTGGGCACAAACTGGCCTAACAGGGGGCTTTGCAACGTTTGGGCAGGGGTGTCTGAAGAATCCCTGTTATTACAAGCGTCCAGGTAGACGGTTAACAACTCTTCGACCTTTTCATGAAATGAGTTTATGCTTGCCAGAAGTTCAGAACGGGCAATCATGATATCAACCATTAATTTATTGTCGTCTGACCTGTTCCAGAAATAGTGCTGAAAATCCGCAAAAAAATCGTTAAAGTCTGCAGTCTTCACGGACCTGTCAAAAAAATCATTCAGAAAAAATTGCCCGGCATAACGTTCGCTCAATTTAACCAGCGCTTGCACAGCCATATCAAGTTCAGGCATATCTTCGGCTCCAGCCATACGCCTGGGGTCTTTCAAGAGTTTCATTGTCGTTGAAAAAGCGTTTGCCTTCTCATAATTGGTGATTACATCAATAGTGTTATCTATTTCTTTTTTAATGCCATCCGATTTTAATGCCTCGGTAATTTCGTCTATTCTGTTCCTGATCTCAACTTTGTCTTCTTCGTTTGCCAACTGCAATTGAAATTGGTTTAACAGTGTGATGAATCGGTTTGTTTCCCGCTGTAGTTTCACAAATAAGGCATTATTGAAGTGTTCAAGATATATCACATGTTTAACCTGTTGAGTGAAGTCCAAAATACCAATATTACTTTTCTCAATCCTGTACCGGATCTTTTTCTTCAGTGTGTCAATTATGATCGAAAACACTTCGCGTTGTGCGGACTGGTTGTCCATTACAGGGAGTTCATGATGTTTGTCAGTCACCAGAACTGCTTGTCTGCAACCGGGGTCTGGATGCGGGACAAAACCACCCGCTATGACCATTTGGAATGTTGCTCCGGTGACATCTTCACCAGACTCAGTGGTCAACACCGGATATTGGTATTTTTTCCTCTCAATGCAGGGCGGACAATTATACAACTGTTGATGCCTGATCTTTGGTGTAGACCAGCAGCCATGCCATAGTGACTTAATTGGCATATAGTGGTGCTTATAGTCAAGCACACTATATCTAGCAAAACCATAGTGGCAATTTACGACTCCTTCGTCTCCTTCGACTCCTTCTCTGTGCAACCCGATGCCTGCTTCAGCCATATTTGCCGGAGACAAATGCCCTTTAAATGTACTGTCCCTTAACTCACCGTCGTCTGTGTAGTAGCTTTTTTCAAGCATGGCTTTTACGGCATGAAAATCTTCACGTTGAACTGGAGTCAAGGCGTATATCCTTCTCTCTTGTAATTTTTGGACTATCAAATGAAAATCAGGGTCTCGCCACTCATCGTTAACCACTATATAGCGACTGGATAAATCCATTTCTACCAGGCAACTGCTTGACTTGCACGAATCAACCAGGATGGGATGCTGGCAGGATACTGCCTGCACAACCCGTTGAGTCTTGGAAAAGTAGACTTCACGGTTATAGTCCTGGGTATATATATCCAGTTTGATGACATTACCAAACCCTTTGTAGGGTTTGTGTTCATGATAAAAACGACCGTAGGCATATTTGCCGTTAATTGTAAGGTTCATCTGCTTTTCATGACCCCGCCTTGCCAGCGATTTGAAATGACCTGTTTTGCTGGTTTGAGATAATCTGCAAACAGTGAAGGATCTGACTATTCAGCACGTGGAAGGTTCAAAGTTTTTTGTTGTAGTTGTTTATCAATCCTGAATGTTGCCTTCTGTTAAGTTAAACGAATACTATCGTTCATCACCGCTGACAGTGAGCACAATAACAGCTGCTCCGGTTGCCCAGTTTTATTTCCTTTATGGTTTTGCCGCACTGGATGCACGGCTGGCCTGACCGGCCATAAACCGCCAGCGCCTGTTTAAAGTAACCGGGTTTGCCATCCCCCCCGACAAAATCACGCAAGGTGGTGCCGCCTTGCTCAATGGCTTTGGCCAGCGTCTCTTTGATGGCGTCAACTAACCGTTCATAGCGGCTCAGAGAAACTTTGCCACAGGCTCGATCCGGCCTTATCCCGGCTTTGAACAACGCTTCACTGGCATAAATGTTACCGACACCGACCACCACTTTATTGTCCATAATAAATGTCTTGACGGACTGGCTTCTGCCCCGGGACATCTGCCATAGCCGCCGGGCCGTGAACTCACTGTCCAAAGGCTCAGGCCCGAGATGCTTTAGCAGCTTATGTTCACAAAGAGGACGTGCAGACCAGAGAATAGCACCGAAGCGGCGAGGGTCCGTGTACCTTAATCGTTGCCCATCGGTCAGCAGAATATCAACATGGTCGTGTTTTTCTGCAGGTGTATCGGTTGTTATCACTCGCAGGCTGCCGGACATCCCCAGGTGCACAATCAGGTGGCCTGACCCGGTATCCAGCAGCAGGTACTTTGCCCTTCTCTTGACCTGCCTGATGGTCTTGCCACTGAGGATTTGATTGATATTGTCAGGCACCGGCCAGCGGAGCCCGGGTTCACGGACAATGATCTCCTTAATGGTGCGACCTTCAATATGGGGCTTGATGCCCCGCCGGGTGGTTTCAACTTCTGGTAGCTCCGGCATGGTTGTCTGCTCCGTTGATACGTTCAAACTGTCGTCTGGTGTTGGCGGCCATCGAATCCCTTCCAGCTTTAGCATAAGTAGCTAAGGAGCTGTCCTGAAATAACTTCGACATTTCTACAGACGCTTCCCGCTGCCCGCAAAAGCACAAGTGGTTCCAGCTTTTCGGGAAGCGGGCGGCGGCATTTTACCGGACTGAACAAAATGATGAAGTTATTCCGGGAC
>NZ_JAHHPO010000739.1 GCF_024606365.1 Endozoicomonas sp. ONNA2 | reverse complement strand
GTGGTTCCAATTCAAGACCCGCAACACGTAGAAACCAACCCGCCTGCACTCGTTCAAAGAAAGAATGGACAATAGTACTATCAGGAAGAATTCCTTAATGTCTGCCCTAAGAGGCCGCCTTATAAACCCAGGCATCCTCGATATATTGTTGCTGAACCCGTTCTCTGAAAAAACGCTGCCTATTCAATTGAACATCGTCGTTTATGGCATGAGAGAATGCCTGAAAAACGTTGTCTGACCCATCAATCACAGTGATATCATGCAGAGAAATCACCCATTCATCCAGATGAAAACGCTTCAACGCCTCAAACACCTGCTGGTACGCCCGCCTTGCGCCTGCTGTGCGCACCAAATCAGAAGCAATATAAAGTCTCCAAAGATGTTCATCGGGCAAAAACAGCCAAAACGCCCCCAGAATAGGTTGGTCTGATACCTCTAGCAGATCCAGCAGCTTTTCTCCTGCCTGAATCATCTCATCACTCAGCTGATCCCTTACCAGAATCTTTAGCCATGGTAAAACCCCGGACTCCTGATCGGTGATGGCAGCAACAAGGTCAGCCGTTTTAACACGGCCGATTTCACATCATATCGGCTCGTTTCTGCCCAATCCTTCACACTCAACCAGTTGAGCATGAACAGTGGATTGGCTTTCTCATACTGTACAAGGGCATCTTGCAACCCCGCTACTTTTATCAGTTCGGTCAACCTGTGTGAGTGACTGTCCCGGGCCAGTTTTTTATCCGGGAAATCGTATGCCTGCACCTTATGGCATATGCATACCTTAATGGCACACTCAACGGAATAACCTGCCAGATAATAATCGCCATTATATGCCCTATGATCGAGAAGTATCTGAGCTTCCCGAATTCTCACATCCGACAATTGCTCAAGCTCAGCCTTGTTCATAGAGATAATATGGCTCGCAACTCAACCCGGTTTCATAATGATCCAGGACCTGCAACAACGTGAAGTAATACCGCTGGATATCCACCAACCGCAAAACCGTTGACTGTACACCGGTCTCTGAAAAAGCGTCTACGGATAACGGAACGCGAACCACGTATCAGGCACCATGCGCTTCAACAATAGTTAAAACGCATCCGTAAAAGAACCCTCATTCAACAAGTTAAAAACCGGCTTGTTTTCACCCTGGGTTTCGATACACCAGACCCACCCGGAAGCAATGGCTGAATTTACTTCCGCACCTTCAACACGGTCACGGGTTATGCGCGAAAGTTCAATATCACCATAAGGTCCCTCAACAGTCAGCGAACCTTTACAGCCAAAATACATGGTACCCGAAGGTTTGAATTTGACGGTATCCCGGCCAATGGTGATCAGGAGCGCCGACACCTCATAGCTACCAA
>NZ_JAHHPO010000738.1 GCF_024606365.1 Endozoicomonas sp. ONNA2 | reverse complement strand
TCTGTGGCAACCCTCTGGTTACAGAGGTTATGCATTTATTATACGAATTCAGGCAGAATGAATTTCGAAGTTTTTTCGGAAAGCGCTCCAGACAGGTCCAGGACTTGATTAAAAGTCTTCCTTCAGATGTTCCGGTATTCAATCAATACGAGTGCCTGGAGCATCCGGTCTTCCTCCTTCTGGTGAAGGATATATGGCTGAACGCATTACGTACTGGCAATAGCAAAATCATGGACAGAATCAGTCATTTGATGGTGTCGTATACAAAGCGGATAAACAGTTCCCGCCAAGGCATCCGCCACTTCTTAAAAAAGCTGGATGCTCAGTTAGAGCACATCCATTTGCTGCAATATAACGATTTGTCTGTTTTAGCCTTTCTACTGGTGACGAATCCCCGAAGATGGGAGGAAAACAAACAACATGTTTTCCAGCAGTTGATCCGTCATGCTTTTGCAAATCAGGAAAGCAAGCTGAAAACCTGCCCCTACAAGTGGGAAGCGGATGTGAGCCAACAACTGAGTATTAGCCATTGGGCAGAGTCAGAAGTCATTCCGGATACCATCTCGACCCTGCGTTTTCTGATGGATATTGCGTCATACATCGATGATCATAACCATAGATTTCCCGCAGATACCCCCGAGCGCATCTGCCGGGATGATGATCACTGGTCAGAGCGTCTCAGCAGGGGAAAGTACTTCGATAAAGACACAAAGCAGCTGTTATCACCCATCATTGCGCCAGGCAGACCAAATCTATTTCCCCTGGAGGAAACCCGAGAGGTGCTCGCTGATTATTTCCGCACAAGCTTCGGGTTGGCAGGCGATGTTTCTGCAAATCATGGCAATGCACATAAATTATTCACTTAACCCTACCAACCGCCCCTGCAAATTAGTCAGCCGACGATTCGACTTTCGGGTTCGGGCGGCGACGCTAACGGCCTTGGGCTGTCCCACCAGCACTACCATTTTTTTGCCCCGGGTAACACCGGTGTAGAGCAGGTTTCGTTCCAACAGGGTGTAGTGCTGCATGGCCATGGGAATCACCACACAGGGGTATTCCGAGCCCTGGCTTTTATGGATGGTGGTGGCGTAGGCCAGCGACACTTCATCCAATTCATTGACCGGGTATAGTACCTCCCGACCGTCGAACTCGATCATCAACTCGCCCTCTTCAATATCAATGGCTTTTACCCGGCCAATATCACCGTTGAACACCTCCTTGTCATAGTTGTTGACTGTCTGAATCACCTTATCCCCCGGCGCATAGGTCCAGCCATACCGGGTAACCCGGGGGTGAGCGTCTGGATTCAGGGCTTGCTGTAACGCAACGTTCAAACTGCGGGCACCGAGCCCGCCCCGATTCATTGGCGCCAACACCTGGATATCATTGACCGGATCAAAACCAAATTTTTCGGGCAACCGTCGTGTGACCACCGACATCAACTTGGCAAACAGCTCTTCGGGCTCTTCACCGGTCACATAGAAAAAGTCCGTCTCCTCTCCTTTTTTCGATACCCTGGGCGCCTGCCCACGGTTTATGGCGTGGGAGCCGGTAATGATCTGCGAGGTTGCTGCCTGCCGGAAGATTTCCGTCAATCGCGCCACCGGCACCTTGCCGGACGCAATCAGATCACTCAGTACCGACCCCGGCCCTACCGAGGGTAACTGATCCACATCGCCCACTATCAATACCGCAGCGGCATCAGGCACTGCCCGCAACAGCTGATTCATCAGCACCACATCCACCATGGAACACTCATCCACCACCAGCAGATCGGTTTCCAGGGGATTCTCGGCATTGCGTTTGAAATCAAAAGCGGACGGGTCAAAATCCAGCAACCGGTGAATGGTGGTGGCTTCTTGCCCTGTTGATTCGGACAATCGCTTGGCCGCACGACCCGTTGGCGCACACAGCGTCACCTCAACCCCCCTGGCCTGGATAATTTTCAGGATACTATTAACCACCGTCGTCTTACCCACGCCCGGACCACCAGTAATGATGCAGAACTTATTCTGCACCGCCAGCTCAATAGCCCCTTTCTGGGAGCCGGAGAGTTGAATGTTATTTTTCTCCTCCACCCAGGGAATGGCTTTATCCATGGCAATGCCGGACCAGCTGGAACTTCCCTGAAGCAAGCGGTTGACATGGTTGGCAACCCCCTGCTCGGCTCGGTAGAGAGGTGTCAGGAACAGGCAGGGTACTGCCTCAATGGTCTCCGGTGTCAGCCGCTCCTCAGTAATCTCACACTGAATCGCTTCTTTGATGGTGGCTTCCGGTATTTCCAGCAGCGTGACCGCATCGTTCACCAGCGCCTCAAACGGCCGGGCACAATGTCCTTGTGTGGAACACTCCTGTAGCACATGGCACACTCCGGCCTGGGCCCGTATTAACGACACCCGGTCGATCCCCAGTTGCATGGCCAGGTTATCTGCCGTTTTAAAGCCGATGCCGTGAATATCCAGTGCCAGCCTGTACGGGTTCTCCTGCACTTTTGCCACAGACTCATCGCCGTAAGTTTTATAAATACGCACCGCCCGGGCGGTGCCAACACCATGGGATTGCAAAAACACCATTATTTCCCGAATCACCTTCTGCTCCGACCAGGCTAAGGTAATCTTCTCCCGCCGCTTCTTGCCGATACCTTCGAGCTCCATCAGCCGCTGCGGGTTCTCCTCAATAATATCGAACACGTGTTCACCAAAAGCTTTTACCAGCCGTTTGGCAAAATGGGGACCAATGCCCTTTACCATGCCGGAGCCCAGGTATTTCTCGATACCTTCCAGAGTATTGGGTGTCACGGTTTTGATCTGCTTAACCTTGAACTGCACCCCGTGCTTATGGTCGTTAAACCAGATACCGGTGGCATCCACAAACTCACCGGGCGTTACCGACGGGGTATTGCCGGTCATGGTCACCAGCTCACGCTGCCCCTTGCACTTGACCCGAATCACAAAAAATCCGCTGGCTTCGCTGTGGAAAGTGACCCGCTCCACCGATCCCTGCAAATGAACCAATGGCTGATGGTCGGTGTGGCGCTGATGATCGGCTGAAATTTCCATCAAGGCGTTGTTTATCCGTCAGAACGATGAAAGCAATCAACAGAATAATACCAAAGGAAACTTATGCAAACGGCTGGGGAAAAATAGCTTGTTTATGGGGAGGTCGAATCCTCCGGAGAAGTGCGTTTAATCATTTGTTTACCGGCTACATAAACGGCAAAAGCCTTACGACACATATAGTAAAGGTTAAGTTGTATGACGGTGGGACGGGAACCAGTGGCGAAATTTTTTGATAACTCCGCTCATAAGCAAAAGCTTAACTCCTGATTTCAAGCAGCACTTTCAAGGAGAAATTTCAAGTAGCCCTTGCCAGTACCCTTCAGCCCATACCAACGGCGACCTTCGTTTTAAATACTTTTCTGAATAGAGTTTGTCGCAATATTCCAGAAAATGCCTCGCCCGTATTTCCCAATTATTTCGATCATCCGGGCCAAGCCGGGTAATGGTCTGCTCAACTTGCCTTGTTAACTGCTATGTTAACTCCGAATCCGGATAAATACGACCACTCACCAGCTCAACATGAAACCAGCCTGTGGTTATTTCAACCGGATCCAGCACATCTTCAAAATTGTTCTTTCCAGTATTCATTATCGAACTGGCCAGCCGGTAATTGCTCCACTCATAGGCCGAGTCAACTCTGCGGGATTTTGGCGCAAAGTGAGCTGCCAAATAAGCACAAATTCCAGAATACGCATGATAAAGTTCATCCATGCAGTATTAGGTGCGGTCATCGCCCCTTTGGATAGCGGCTCATTCATATTGAGCCCTTGCTTTTCCAAGTATTGGAGCCCTTTTTTTCGGACCTTTTTATCAAAATCATCAGGCTCTTTATCAAAATCATCAGGCTCTGGCTGGGGTGTTACACGAATCACGGTTTCAACCACCCTTTTTGTTCTGCCACAAAACGCCAGCACATCCAAAGGGTCGGTTTCGCTCAGAACCGTTCTCGGTTTTTTATCAATGTCATTTGCCTGCGCAATCGTCATGTTTTCCTGACTTAAGTAGTTGGCTAAATGAATCGTATATTTCTGGTCAAGTGGACAGTTACCATGCAACGCTGCACGACTGCAAGGATGCAGGAGCCAGAGCAACGCAGGAGCAGTTACCGAGAGTAACTGATCTCTTAGTCAGAAAATATGATTTCATTTGGTTAGCTACTTAATATCCTGGAGGCTTACTCCAGGATCTCTTCGGCCTCAATGGAATAAGTACTCTTCAAATCAAATGCTTCACTGGTAAACCCGGAGGCTGTCCGAGAATAGCGCCCGTAGCGAGGATTGCGAGAAATTGAGGCTAAA
>NZ_JAHHPO010000737.1 GCF_024606365.1 Endozoicomonas sp. ONNA2 | reverse complement strand
CCGGGAGCACGAGCGGCGTACCGTGTTGATAGTCCATGGGCGCGGTGAGAAAAGCACCCCGCCTGCCCTGCTGAAAAGTTACCTGTACAACTGGCTACCCCAGATGGAAGCGGTGCTGGCCTTTCACAGCGCACTGAAAGTCCACGGTGGCTCTGGAGCACTGTATGTGATGATCAGAAAAAGTGAGCGGGAAAAGCAGGAAAACCGCGAGCGCCATGCGAAGCGAAGTAGTTAAAGGGAATCTGGAGCCTGAGTAGATCAAGAGTTTTGCCGCCCGGGACAGCCCGGAAATAGACTGCCGTACTGCGGCGACACCACGGAACAGATGCCCTGTCGAGAAAATTCTATGAGGGCGAAAGGAGCGTTACTGATGCTAATCAAAAAAGATTACACATCAACATGCAATTTTTTTGCCCCGGGTTCAAAGAAGTTAATGCTGTATCTAAATCAATACGATCAGCAGCGGGCCAATAATACCGACTGACTCTTTTGTCACTAAGGTCGTTAAAGTATTTACTTGTTTTATGCTTGGCTATATTGGTAACAAAGGCAGACTGCCACTTTCCTCCTTCCCCATTGTCAATGAGCAGTTTCATAAATGCCACTGTGGTCACGTAACTCACGGCTATGTTATTCGTTGCCAGGCAGTCTTTAGCTATTGCTAATTGATCCTCTTTTGTGCAGTCTTTCCAGTAGTTATGGAAGTCAGCTCGGAATTCTTCCAGACTTTCGTCCAGGAATCGCTTAAGATAATGGCGGTTCAATTCGTCTGGATCAGTTTTTTTGCAATGCTTTTTATCTCCCTTCTTCGTACTTTTTGAATCATCCTCATACTCTATGTATGATTTTTTATCTGGCCACATCATGAACTCAAGACAATTTAAAAGTAAAGTCAGGGTAGCTTTCCCGGATAACTTGCCTCTATTGTTGCATTGTAAAAAGCTTAAAATACTGCACGGCAATTGATTACAGTTAAATTTACGCTTGACTTTACGCTTGAATTTACGCTTGAAATCAAAATATAAAAAACTCAGATCTTTAAATTTCTGCCTATGGAAATCAGGGTTATTTTTTATGAAGTTTAATGCACCGTTACCGAATTCAAACTTATATCCCAAAACATTACTAATAAGAATACGAGCATCATTATCTGATGTAATCATTTTTTTGAGATGTTGATCCAGGATTCCCTGACTAAAACCATCCAGAGGGTCACTCCTAAAGGTTCTCAGAAAATCACTCTTTATCATAACCTGAAGCCATTGCTCCGGATTAACAGTGCGAGACTCAACAGTATTTCTGCCATTAACGGCAACAGAGCCATCACTTTGCTGAGCGAAACACGACTGATAGATAAGTTGAGACAACTGACTCTGGTTCCTGGCCCAGTTAGAAAATTTCGCACCTTTTAACACCGATGGTGAAAAGTACTCCCCTGCAAAAACACAGTTGATGAACCTGACATCTTCAAAACTCGCACTGTTTAACCGCTCCGTATTGAATTCACATCCACTGAATCCGGTTTCTTTGAACACCGTGCCATTCATTGAGCAATCGCTGAAATCAAATTTTTCCAATTCATGATTGTGATTTTTCACAGCAATCTCCAAACCATCCAGCGACTTGAGCTTTCCCTCCAGCAGCTGCGGATTTTGTTGCATCAAGCGCTGAATACCTGTTTTACCGCAAGCTTGAACAAGGATTTTGACATTTCCTGGAACCCGTTTGATGTATCTGGAGGTTAACTCATGGAAACAGGCTACCCAGGAGTGCAGAAAAAGCTGCTCCAGTGGGCGACCGTCTGGCCAGTGGCTATAGCGCCTTCGGAGGGAATACAACAGATACTGCTGATCTTGGCCTGTGCCGAAGAAATCCAGTTCATCAATTAACGACAGAGGGTGAGCAAAGAGGGTCTCTTGCAAAGGGGAGCCCTCAATTAATTGCTGGTAGTCATTGGCTGACTGCGGAATGACTTTCTCATTAAGCCGGAAGGCTTTCAGGCCCGGGTAAGAACCGTCCAAAATGGTATGTCCACGGAAAAAATCTGCATCCAGGCGCATAAGTGCTCCAGGTTTGAACACCATGGACAATGCCCCTCCGTATTGGCTATGTGCGAGTTCTTTACTTCGTGGCTGGATACGGGTAAATGTTTCATGACAAGTGTCGTATTCAAACCGCTTGATTAAGCCAATATACCCGACGGGTTCCCGCCCAATGTCGGTAAGTCGCACGAAAGAACCCAGGCAGCCCTCATTGCCCATGATTTTCTCCACAATTCTTGTCATTTGTTCCCGGGCAATAAAGTTCAAATTGTGTGTCGGGCAAAATCCCCGGGCCGGGCTCCCGGAAACGCCGTGGGGCTGACCGGGGAGGTAACCTATCAGGCGTCCGGCATGTATACGGCAACTTTCATCCCAAGGCCGTAGCCTCAATCCCAGCCGGTCAGCAAGAAAGGTTTTTTTTGCGTTGATGCGTACAACACGGGGGTCCACATCCGCATCGCCTGCTACTGCCACGGCACGGTTCATGTCACCCAGGCAGCGGTGATAGTCGGCCAGGGAGTCCAGCCAGCGCTCCTCCAGGTCGACAGCATCCGGGCGCCCGTGGTCGATGCCCAGCTCTGCCAGCTCCCTGAACAGGGCCTCAACCACCGCTTTTTCGTGACCGGGAGAGGTCAGCACCATCTTATGGTCAAAGGTTCGGGCATTCGGGTCCCGCTCGGGATAAAACTCAATACTGCCTTTCTCGATGAAGGCCGGCGCAAGTTCAATCACTCGCACCGGTGAGGCCGTCAGTTTGAAGTTTTCAAGCTGTTCCTGATTAACATAACTGACACTATCGCCAGTCAACTTGGCAAAACCGTGGCTGAATTCGCTCAGGCGTACTTGCGCTTTTCTCTCTTCACCAGGCCTTGAGCTGACCCTTGCAGGCAAGACTGGCGCAGGCAGGGGGGTCTCGATTTGTGGCAGTGGTTCAATAGACGGCTGGTCTGCGGTTAAAGATGCACGACACCTTTGGGCAATGCAGTGCAGATTGTTCACAACATCCTTGATGGTCTGACGATCCTTTTTTTCCCACCGCTCTATATCCCGGGTCAACTGCTGTGCCTGTTTTTCACACTCATCGGCCAGACTGGTCAGGTCACTGCGCCAGTCTCGGTATTTGTCGTTCAGATGATTACTGACGTATTCGCTCCAGGTGCCCAGATGGTGCAACCCTCGCTCCAGAGCCAGATTGTCAGCCACTGTGTTGCCTGCATCCCGTGACAGCCTGAGGGTCATCCGGGTTATTGGCTGACCATCCCGATCCAGTAACTGAGTGAGGCAGACCTGGCCCGTGCGGATGTCCTGGCCTTTAACCTGCAACCAGCCCCCGCGGATACCTGCTGCCCTTATGGCCTGGTATTCCGCCATGGATACCCGTTCACCCGGCTCTACCGTGTCTGGCAAGCGGGTGGTGAGCCAGGCTATACGATCATGGATAGTCTGCCGTAACCAGCTGCGGTCACCGGCCAGATAACCGCTGTGTTCGATCAGCCAGTCCAGGGCCTGCCAGTCAACCTGGTGCAGCAGCTCTTTCAGGGTCTGGCCCAGCAGGTTGTCGTCCAGTTTAGACATACTATCGACGCAGGGACTGGCAATAGGGTGAGAGTTCATTGCCGGGGCTTGTGGGTCCCGCAGTTTGTTCAACAGCAACGGCATGGAGGAAAAATCGTCCTCGCCAGACGCTGGCTCTGGTTTGTGGGCACAGGGGTAACGGGTAGCCAGTCCGGCGTGATTCCAGTTAAGCACCACCGGCTCCGGGGTCAGTGCCATATTCTCCCAGGTGAGATCTTCATTACCCACAATGGTATTGATCAGCAATAATCTGGCCCACTGCTTTGGCGACAGGGATTGCTGATGTTCCCTTGCGCTTTTCAGGTTACCCGGCCAATCACTGGCTACATGGCTGACCACGTAAGACTGGCCCGCTTCCTGATGGGCGAAGGTGTCGGGTACGTTCATGCCCAGGAGTCTGGCGATATTAGCCATTAGTACCTGGTTGCAGGCACTTGGCT
>NZ_JAHHPO010000736.1 GCF_024606365.1 Endozoicomonas sp. ONNA2 | reverse complement strand
AGAATAGACTGCCCTACGCGGCAACTGCTCCTGCGTTGCTCTGGCTCCTGCATCCCTGAAGTCGTGCGGCGGCAGAAAATTGATCTAAAAAGTCAGAAATTTTTAGCAAATAGAACTACTAATCAGTGAAAATTTCCGACTTTTTATCCTCAATTTTCTGCCATTCTTACTAAGGGTGCTATTCTCGGACAGCCTCCCGGGTGGCCCGATCCGTCTCCACCCAAGCTCTTTGAACTATGGGTGGAGTATTTCGCGACAATTGATAGATTTAAGAAGCCTGCCCCTTGGCCTATTGCTGGAAATTCAATCAAGCACATTATTTTCCCACTTATAATCGGAGCCTGCAGGAATTGAAAATGATGTTGAAACACTTTTCAGGAACAAAACCCATTGGTTACCAACACTTGATCTGTAGCAATAACAGTGCTGAACACGGTGGTGAATCTAATCAGCAAGCGGCAACCTTTGCTGATCATCTGGTAAAACCTGCTGTACCCAATCATGACTCAGTCAAACGCACAGGTCAGTCAATTCCCGGTCAAACCCGGGATTATTTGCGCATGGTGAACGTCGCAAGGCGTGAAGTTAAGGGTATACCTGCAGGGCAATATTATGACTTTTGGGCATCTGAAGTCACTAGCATCATGGATCGTATTACCAGATTAATGCCTGGCTCATCGACCTATTACAAGGCTGTTCATTCAGCTTGTGGTCCTGCGAAATCAGATGTCTTGGGAAGATGGGATTCCAATGGGCAGTGCCAGTCTTGTAAACACGCCTTGCTAAAATCGAGATTACAAAAACCATCTGAGAGCTGTTCGGATTCCAGGCAATATCAGCCGGATTACCACATGAGTTGGAAGAAATATCAGGAATTGTATGAAGAAATTTCCATGTTCCGGAATAAACCAAGTGCACTGCAGTTGCGTATCTGGATGGAATTGGTAACAAAGCCAGATCAGCAGGCAAGACTTGTGGGCAATTGCGATGAGAAAGCGATGTCTTTTGCAACCTGTTATTACGCCCGGTTTCCAGACCATGATATGGAAATAATGGTGCTTGATGATCCGGGGGATCATGTATTTGTGCGCGTTAGCAGTGATCAAATTGGAACAATGATTATTGATCCATGGGCTTACCGGTATTTCCCGGAAAAACATGCAGATCAATTTCTGAGAAATCCTGAGGGCGTCAATTATCGTTCGCTTTATTCGTTTGCGTCTTACCTGGAAAGAGTGGGCCACTCAATGCCTGCCAAGGTTGAATGTGGCTCTTTTACCACCTACCGTTATGAGTCCCGGTACGGACGGGCAGTTATATCACCCGAAAGCCAGGCCTGCCTGAAAACCCGGGCCCACAGCAATGTATAGAGAAATATTTTTCACGACAAAGATGAAATAAGATACTGGCTTAATGTGCTCTGAAGGCTACTCAAGATCTATAAGCCCTCCAAGGGTGTATCGCCAATAACAGTTTCCAGCCTTAACTTTTTTATAAGTCCTTTCAGTCATTGGCAAATCACTTGAAAAAATTTGAGCACCCTTTATCTTTGGCCCAATGCTGGATATACAATCGATCAATCGCCTTTATCTTCTCTGATGTAATCGGAGCCTGCAGGAATTGGAAATGATGTTGAAACACTATTTTACAGGAACAAAACCTATTGGTTACCAACACTTGATCAGCAATAACAGTGCTGAACATGTTGGTGAATCTAATCAGCAAGCGGCAACCTTTGCTGATCATCTGGTAAAGCCTGCTGTACCCAATCATGACTCAGTCAAACCCACAGGTCAGTCAATTCCCGGGCAAACCCGCGATTATTTGCGCATGGTGAACGTCGCAAGGCGTGAAGTTCAGGATATACCTGCGGGGCAATATTATGACTATTGGGCATCTGAAGTCACGAGCATCATGGATCGTATTGCCAGATTAATGCCCGGCTCATCGACCTGTTACAAACCTATTCATTCAGCTTGTGGTTTTGCGAAAGTAAGTGTCCCGGGAAGATTCGACATCAATGGGCAGTGCCGGTCTTGTAAACACGCCTTACTAAAAAAGAGATTACAAAAACCAACTGAGAGCTGTTCAGATTCCAGGCAATATCAGCCGGACTACCACATGAGTTGGAAGAAATGTCAAGAATTGCATCTTGAAATTTCAAGGTTCAGGAATAAACCAATTGCAGAGCAATTGAATACCTGGATGGAATTGGTAACCAAACCAGATCAGCAGGTGAGCCTTGTGGGCAATTGCAAAGAGAAAGCGATGTCTTTTGCAACCTGTTATTATGCTCAGTTTCCAGCCCATAATATTGAAATAATGAAGCTTGATAATCCGGGGGATCATAGATTTGTGCGCGTCAGCAGTGATCAAATTGGAACAATGATAATTGATCCCTGGACTTACCGGTATTTCCCGGAAAAACATGTGGATCGATTTCTGAGAAATCCCAAGGGCGTCAATTATCGTATGTGCTATTCGTTTATGTACTATCTGGCAAAAGTGTGCCATTTCAAGCCAGCCAAGCTGGAATGTGGCTCTTCTACAACTTATCGTTATTGAGTTACTGGCATTGCCTGGTACGGATATTTCATAAACGTGCCCTTGTCCTTTGCCGCTTTATGGGTGTTTTGCTCAGTCGACCGTACTTATGGCGTTCCCTCACAAAATCCCACAACATAAAAATAATAAGTATCATGTTATTTAATTGGTCTAAAAATTTCTGCTTCTTCGTCAAATAGCCCCGCTATTCTCCTCAGAATCAGAAATTTTTAG
>NZ_JAHHPO010000065.1 GCF_024606365.1 Endozoicomonas sp. ONNA2 | reverse complement strand
TGATTGCGGTGGAACATCTGAATATGTGGAAGTTATTTTCAGACAATTCCTAAGTGTCTGTCAGACGGATTGAACAGCGCCGTATCCACACGGGAATCATGTTGCAGCTTGATAAATGAGTCAAGCCTTGCCCTTGATGCGTCATCCAGCTCAGGCAAGCGACAATGGTTAAGTGACCAGTCAGACAATTTTTCCGGTCTGCGCCATAGCAGCACATCACGGCCACTGGTGCTGTATTTACTGAATACGTATTTACCGGCAGGGCTTAGCGGATAGAGGTGTGGGAAGATGACCGTCTCCTGCCATTTTCCTGATGGTTCAGGGCTGTAAATTGAGACCCGTCCGCGCCTGATATGATCTTCGGTAAGACCCACCAGAAGCTGGTCCGCCACTTGGCTGAAGTGGGCAAAGCCAATAAGATCTTTGCTTGATAAATTTAATGGCTGTGCTGACCAGGCTTCGGAACCATCCAGCGACAATAAAGTCATTTTCCCCCCCGTTCCTGTGGAGCCGACCAGCGCACTACCAAATACTGCTCCGATGGACTGAATCGGACGTAATCAACCAATACTCCGGGAGAGAGGCCGCGAACCTCCATTTTCAGCCAATTATTATTTCCACCCATGCGCCAGATGATCAAAGGGTTGTTCCTGCCATAGGTCACCGTATATTTGCCGGAAGGGCTGAATTCGACAGTCTGATCCGGCAGCGTTAACTTGCTGACATCGTTCCAGCAGCGGTGACCAGACCGCAAGGTATTAACGCAACCCTCAGCGTTCCAGGTTAACAGGTGGTTTGTGCAAGCACTGAATCTTGCCCCGGTAATCACCCGACTGACGTTGCTATCGGACCAATTGAGAGGCTCTTCTGCCCATTGCCCCTAGTCATCCCTGGCCAGAATTCGGGAGCTATTCAAACAACGGCCATAAAACAGCAGATGACGACTGGACGGGCTAAAGCAAACCTCAAGAGCGGCACCGGTCTGTGGCTGTGAATTCCATGCTGCACGCTCAGGGAGCGTGACTTTATATAGCTCAACCGGGCGGTAAAACAGACAGAAATCAGGGTCACAGGGTCAGGTCTTTCATTTTGCATAACACTTG
>NZ_JAHHPO010000735.1 GCF_024606365.1 Endozoicomonas sp. ONNA2 | reverse complement strand
ATACCTCATAACGTTATGTTAGTTGACCATGGTCATATTTTTACCAGCGCTCGCCGTGGCTGCTGCTAACTGATGCCATAACCGACAGTGCCATCACGGCCGGTTCGTCGTAGCTATGGTCAGAGTCAGTCTCAGATTCGGTCATTACCGGGTGCAAAGGGCTGTCAAGACGTTGTTGACCGCGGGTGAGTTCATTTCCCGTGCTTGCCATGGTGCTGCCCGCTGGAGCTGTGCAGGCCTGCCCGTTTGCTAGCGGTATCCTGTAGTTATCGATATTTTCATACACGGGCTGTTCCTCAGGGGGTGGGGCAGGATTACCCGCCAGGGGATTGCTGCCCCCTGTTGCCGAGTTTCCCCGGTGGCCTGTTAACGGTTGGTAATGGCTTTGAGGCAATGTTCTCCCATTTCCCCGGTTGTCTGACAACGATTGGTAATGGCTCTGCACAAAAGCAGGCAGTGCACTCGTATTACCCTGGCTGCCTGACAACAGTTGGTAATGGCTTTGGGGTGGCGCAGGCAGTGAACTCGTGTTTACCGGGCTGACAGGTAACAGTTGGTAATCGTTCCGGGGGATAGAAGGCAGCGGTCGGTCAGCCCGGAGTCGGCGTTCGGGTTGCTCTGGCATGGGTTGGTTACGGCCCGCATTAGTCGATGATCTTCGGTGGTAATTGCGATGGGTGTACACACCAATAATACCAATCAGCACAACAAATGCCGCGCCCAGGCTGGTGATAATGGCGATAAGGGCAGGGCTGAGTGATTCTGTTAGCGGTGGTGTGGCAAATCGGGCAGAAACCGAACTGGAAGCGGTCATGACTGTTACCGTGGGCGCATTGGTTGGGGGCGTTGTAATTGTGGCAGAACCCGGGCTGGTAAGGGGCAGATTGCTGCTGGATAACGGGGCCGGAGTTGTCGGGGGCGTTGCACTTGTGACAAAACCCTGGCCGGGGGAGGTCGTGTTGGTGGACTTGGCCAGAGTTGTGGCTGGCGTTGTTGGTGGCGTTGTTGGTGGCGTTGTTGGTGGCGCTGTTGGTGGCGCTGTTGGTGGCGTTGTCGTTATATGAGAATCCAGGCTGGAAATGTTCAAGGTTGGTACTGTTGTCAATGGCTCTGTGGTTGGATACGTTGGCGGGGCATTAGTGCCGAATAATACCTCAGAAACCTCTTGGCAATTCTTTCTTGCCAGGCGGGGGTCGAAACCTTCACAGGTCGTATTTGAATCTATATGGCAGTTGTCCGTTTTATATGTGATATTTTTACTGTTAATAATTGTGGCATTACAAACAGTTGGTTTACGACCTCCATTGATATCAGCATTTGATGAATTTTTTACACTTTTAACGGTACTTTCAATCACCCTGGTATTGTCAATTCTTCTTTTGTTACTGAGCCCTGTTTGCCCTGCGCCAATACCGGCATTTGACAGAATACCGGAGATTGTCACTTTGCATTTAACCGCCGTCGTTTTATCAATAGATCCCTGGTATTCAATATAACCCGCCCCAATACCGGCGGGAGAAAGCATTTTGGTGGTTGATACATTACATCCAAACGCTGCCGTGTCTCTGATAACAGTCAATTTGCTGCTCTCATCTCTTCTTACGCTCTTTCCCGCCCCAATGCCGGCTTTTGAATACCTGCCATCGGTGAATACGGTGCATTTATACGCCGTCGTGTATCTAACGGTTCCGCTATTTGCCCCCGACCCAATACCGGCATCTGAAAAGTGACCATCGGTTAATACTGTGCATTTATATGCTGTCGTGTATCTGGCGGTTCCTCTATTTTTCCCTGCCCCAATGCCGGCAGTTGAAAAATCACCTCTGGTTGATACGTGGCACCCGGACGCCAATGTGTTTGTGACAATACCTTTATTTTCTCCCGCCCCAATACCGGCATCTGCGTTATAACTGGTTGATACGTTGCAATTCACAGCCATTGTTTTGTCAACTGTACCGCCTTCTTTTATCAGTCCCGCACCAATACCGACTTTTGCTTCAGCACCGGTGGCGTTCACCGTGCAGCTGCTTGCTTTTATGTTGAACACAGTCCCCGCATTAACTATGCCCACCACAATACCTGCACTTGCAAATGTACTATTGGAAACAAGGTTGGCATGTTTAACGAGAATATGACTAACCGAAGCGTTGCCTGACATTCTACAAGCCACTACCCCGGCGGCTTTTTTG
>NZ_JAHHPO010000734.1 GCF_024606365.1 Endozoicomonas sp. ONNA2 | reverse complement strand
GCAGTTCATATTTAGAAGGTGGAATTGGTATAAGCAGGAGCTGTCCAAGCACAGACTGCCCTGCCCGGCAACAGCTTCTGCACCCATACAGCCTGCGGTTTTTTACTCCACTTCTGAGTCACGAGACCGGTAAGACTGCAGAAAATCACGTAAGCTTGCTAATTTTTCACCGTCGTCGCTGCTGCTGCACTCCAGGATTTCAGATACCCTGCCAAGGGTATCACAGTGATGTTTGGCTATCGTATCGGATATATATTTCTGGACATTGACACTAAAGTCAGGTGGCTCATCTCGCGAGATGTTTCTGTTGGATATCAGAACATATCTGGCATCCACCAGCGTGTGCGGAGCCATTCCCCCGAAAAATTTCAGAGGATACCAGCGGTTGCCGTCGGAATACTGGAGTAGCTGGTCATCATCATAAATATCAAGTTCGTCATTGGCCTGCATATGGTTAACCATCCACTTATTCACTTCTGGATTTTCGACAAAATGAAACTGTCTGTGGGACTGTTCATAATCGTCGCCCTGGCGACCAGTATCTGAAGCATCCATCACACTGCACAACTTTACAGCACCGGACAACGCTTCTTCACACAGCCCCTGCTGGCCCATAAAACCTTGTGCGTACTCAGTGAACCGAACGCTTTTAATGCCATCACCAACACTTTTATTGGCATAGTAGACTATGCACTTTTCATCGTCTGATAACTGCCGTTTGACCTGCCGACTTATGTCATTGCTCAGTTTTATGTGTGCAGGCAATGGTGCCGCCCCAGACCATGAAGCACTGGTTGTGCGAACCGTGGTGTCTGTGCTGGCGTGATGTTGCCCCCGTAATTGCGGCATTACAGCGGCTGTTGGCAATTGACTGACAGCTCTTGGTCCAACAGAGGCTTTTACAGGGCGGGACACAGTGGGATAGCTTCTCTCGTTGGCAGGAAAACTGACGTCCGGTGCAACGGGTATGGTCAGATCAGGCAGATTCATAAGCGTTAACTCTTCGGATTACAGGGATTTGCTGATTCTGACAACCATTTATGATCAAAGTTTCTTCAGCAGGTGAAGCGGGCTACTTATGCCTACAGTGTAAAGGCTCCGCCCGCCGGTTTTTCCATGAAGATCATGGACTGGTCGAAACAGGCCAACATCCGCTCACACCCTGCCAGGCCCTGCCGATTTTGAATAGTTAATGTGTTGGTGTTGACTGATCCAGGCGGTCTGATCAGTTCACAAACATTGGTTATGAAAGAAAGGCTACAGGGAAATGATGGCTCCTATTCAACAGTCCGGATTGATTCGTCTTACAACCAGATACTACAAAGCAATCAGGGCTGGCTGGAGAGCAGCAAGAGCAGGTTGGCAAGTGGCCAGAAAAAAGCATCCTGATTATGACAGACCAATCAATGCCCGTTCAGCTGGCAAGCAATCATTTCCCCGATATCTGAAGAGTCCTGACGGCCAGCCACACCTGAGGCCTCTGAATTCAGCAATGATGCCGAATGAGCAGATGGAACAGTATGAAGGGGAGCTACTGGCAGCTCTTGATACAGCAGAGCAGCCTGAAATACGAAATATTGCCATCTCTGGAGCCATCGGTTCTGGCAAAAGCGCATTTATCCATGCATTCACAGAGCGTAATCCACAATTTAACTGCACCCGGATTTATTTGCCCGCACTTTCAGCAATCAATGCCAAT
>NZ_JAHHPO010000733.1 GCF_024606365.1 Endozoicomonas sp. ONNA2 | reverse complement strand
GGTTGATAGATTTGAATTTGAACCACAAAGGCACAGAGACACAAAGAAAAGATTTTTTTCTTCCTTTGTGCCTTTGTGGTGAAAGTCTTTTAACTAACTATGACAAGGTTTTCACCGCTTGAGTCAGTGCCATTGGCTCTGCCTCTTTTCCACCCCAAATACAGACTGTCGTCATTCAGGGTGCTGCCTGAACTCTGTATGACGACATTCACAGCCCTTGGCCAGCAGGAATCAAAGGGCAGCACGGGGAAGCACAGTTGTTTTGGTGGCCGCCAGATATCCCGCTTCCCCCATTTACCCAAGGCCATGGTCCGCTGGATGAAGGATGCATCATTTCCACAACGCAAAAATTCAATAACAGGTACATTATGGACGCAGTCAACGGCGATAAGCTGAATAATCCGACGGCAGGCTATAACAGCTGCGCTGAACAAATGGTCAACCAGTCCGAACAGGGAGACCGCCATCCAATAGGCAAATCCAGACTGATATTACTGGGCACAGCCTTGAGCTGGTCACTGTTTCAGCTGTGGAATGCATCACCTCTGCCGTATATTTTCAATGTAGGCCTATTGAACGACGGCCAGGCCCGGGCCATCCATCTCGCCTTTGCCATTTTCCTGGCATTTATCACCTTCCCTGCCAGCAAAAAGTCGTTTACCCATCAGATACCCGTAACTGACTGGCTGTTTGCCCTGAGCGGCAGTTTCTGCGCCGCCTATCTTTATATTTTCCACCAGCAGCTGGCTACCCGCGCCGGGGCTCCCGTTACCCCCGACCTGGTCACGGCCGGTATCGGTATGCTGCTTCTGCTGGAAGCCACCCGCCGGGCACTGGGGCCGCCACTGATGGTGGTTGCGGCGATTTTTATCACCTATGCCTTTGCCGGTCCTTACATGCCGGATGTGATCGCCCACAAGGGTGCCAGTCTCAACAAGGCGCTGTCCCACTTCTGGATTACCACTGAAGGTGTCTTTGGTGTGGCCCTGGGAGTTTCCACCAGCTTTGTGTTCCTGTTTGTTTTGTTTGGGTCTCTGCTGGAAAAGGCCGGTGCCGGTCAATACTTTATTCAGGTGGCGTTCTCTTTGCTGGGCCATCTCAAAGGTGGCCCCGCCAAGGCTGCCGTTGTGTCATCGGGCCTGAGTGGTCTGGTTTCCGGCTCGTCCATCGCCAACGTGGTCACCACCGGAACCTTCACCATCCCCCTGATGAAACGTGTCGGTTTTCCTGCTCACAAAGCCGGTGCCATCGAGGTTGCCGCCTCTACCAATGGACAACTGACGCCGCCTATTATGGGCGCCGCGGCGTTTCTGATGGTGGAATATGTGGGCATCTCTTACATCGACGTTATTCGCCACGCCCTGTTACCCGCCGCGATCTCCTATATCGCCCTGTATTATATTGTCCATCTTGAAGCCCTGAAAGCGGGCATGCAGGGACTGCCAAGAAGCGTCACCCGCACAAAAACCCGTGCCCTGATGTCATTTATGGGCTCGTTCGTCGGGCTCTGCCTGCTTGGTGCTGGCGTCTATTACGGTATTGGCTGGACCAGACAATACATGGGAGAGTATGCCCTCTGGATGATCACGCTGGCATTAATGGCCAGTTATCTGATGCTGCTGAGAATAGCCGCGAAACAACCTGACCTTAACAATATTGACGATGAGATACGCAGCACGCCAATACCCGGACCAACCATCAAACGCGGTCTCTACTATTTGCTGCCCCTGGTGGTGTTACTGTGGTGTCTGACCGTTGAACGTTACTCGCCGGGCCTCTCTGCCTTCTGGGCAACCCTGGTGATGATATTCATCACCCTGACCCATAAAACCCTGATTGACATGTTCCGGCAGGAACAAACCATCACCCATCTGCAAACCGGCTTTCTCGATCTGCTTGACGGAATGACCACCGGGGCCCGGAATATGATCGGCATTGGTGTTGCCACCGCCACCGCCGGTATCGTTGTGGGTGCAGTCACCCTGACCGGTATTGGTCTGGTCATGACCGAGTTCGTAGAATGGATTTCTGCTGGCAGTATCATTCTTATGCTGCTACTGACCGCTATCATCTGTCTGGTACTGGGCATGGGTCTGCCAACCACCGCCAACTACATTGTGGTGTCCACCCTGATGGCTCCGGTTATTGTTGCCCTGGGCGCCCAGCACGGACTGATCGTGCCTTTGATTGCGGTCCATCTGTTTGTCTTCTACTTCGGTATTCTCGCGGATGATACCCCGCCTGTGGGTCTGGCCGCTTTTGCCGCATCGGCCATCGCACAGTCGGACCCGATCAAGACCGGTATCCAGGGTTTCACCTACGATATCCGTACCGCTATTCTGCCGTTTATGTTTATCTTTAATACGGAGTTACTGCTGATCGGCGTTGACAGCATCACACAACTGGCAATTGTCGTCTTTGGCGCTATTGCCGCCATGCTGGTATTTGCCGCGGCAACCCAGGGCCACTGGCTAGTGAAAAACCGCTGGTACGAAACCCTGGGCCTGCTGCTGATCGCCTTCACGCTGTTCCGGCCGAACTTCTGGTGGGACAACGTTTACCCACCCTACGAAACCTATGAAGGCCATAACATTGTTGCCCGGGTTGAAGCACTGCCCGACCGGGCTGATGCACGCCTGTGGGTAGCCGGGGAAACCCTGGAAGGTAAACCGGTGAGTCAGCTGGTGATTCTCCCCGCTGGCGAGCGGGCCCCGGCTGATGACCGATTCCGCCACATGGGGCTCGAGGTGCTGGTTGACGGGGATGAGCTGATCATTGATATGGTTGACTTCAACAGCGAGGCTCAGCAGGCCGGCATCGATTTTGACTGGCAGATTTATCGTATGGACGTTCCGGCAGAGCGACTGCCAAAACAACTGATATGGATACCGGCCTTTATCCTGCTGTTGTTGATTTTCCTTGGACAACGACGCCGACAGGGCCAATGCAGCTAAGCTCTGGTATGCACAGTCTCCCACGGCGGCCCCGTGGGAATACATACGCCTAACTTGTTGTGTATAGGAGCTGTCCTTCAAGGCCCCCTCCCACGGCGCCCCACGTGGGAATACATACGACAAACAATAACAGGTTGTTTCACCTCCCCCTGTGCCAACATAGTTGTCGCCTCTCCTGAATTTAAAAACCTAAACAGG
>NZ_JAHHPO010000732.1 GCF_024606365.1 Endozoicomonas sp. ONNA2 | reverse complement strand
ATTTCTTGCTGTCTCAATTGCCTCTCAGAATTGGTAGCGACAGACCAGAAAACCAGAATTTGATATAGCCAGAGAGCCACAAAAGAGCGCAGCCACCCAACCAGGGCAGCCCAAAAAGACATGGAGAGTGAAACAGAAAGGAAGGATTACTGAGCAGCAGAAAGAGGCTGGCCACCACTAAAGCGAGATTTGGGAACATACCGCTCAGCGGACTGCTCCAGCCAGCCACCATAGTGACGGTTAAGCATCTCTATCCCGGTATGCCCCATCTGATTCGCAATCCACCACGGATTCTCATTATCCTTGATCAACATATGGGCATAGGTATGTCGGGTTTGATAAGGGTTTCGGTAACGCAGGCCTGATCGCTTGATGGCAGGATGCCAGGCAAATTTGCGAACTTCCGAGTCATTCATCCAGTGTCTTGCTTTCAGCGGGTGATGAAAAACGAAGTCACCTTCAAGGAAAGTATGTGCTTTCTGACGCTGTAAGGCTTCGTGCGCCGGATCCAGCATCAGGATTTTACGGGATGAGACTCCCTTTTCAGCGGTTTTTAATCGGTCAATTTGACCCTCTACCATTGCCTGGTCTACCAGTATTTCACTGTTTACAAAGTCGATCTTTTCCCACTTCAAAGCAATCAGCTCGCTGGTACGCATGCCTGTATAGAAAGCGAACTGAAACAGGTTCTTCACCTGATCATTCATGTGCTCCAGCAGAATATCGATTTCTTCTTCAGTAAACGGATCAACCTGAAATTCACTTTGCCGTGATTCGATGGTAATGATGGAATCCAGGTTAACCAGACGAACAGGATTTTCAGTGATTGCCCTATCCATCAGGGCGTCATCCATAGCCTGCTTGAATGGCGATAAAATGTTGCTGATGGTTTTCCGTTTGCAGGTATGGCTTTTTTCAAAGACCCAGTCACGAACAAGGCCCGGAGTAAGATCAGTGACTGGAAGATAACCGAAATCTGGTATCAGCTGATTGTCGATGATCTTTTTATAGTTTTTATGGGTCACCGGTCTGACCCGCTTTTCAGATCGGACAAGAAACTTTTTCAGAAAATCCTCAACTGTCCGCAGCGAACGGTCTTCAACAGAATATTTATTTGCATTAGGTGAGTCAGGAAAGAACTCAGCATAATCAAATTTGTCTGTTGATATTTCATGGCGCACCCGGGAGAGTAGCTGGTGGGCAGCCGCTACGTCACGTTTAATGGCAGCTTCAAATTTGGAAATTGATGAAGGTTTATTGTCTGGCCATGAACGATTAGAGAAGTTTTCTCGACAGCGCTCTTTTCGATAGTAGAAAGCCATCCTGACCGTTGCGTATTTTTTAAAAGCCCGAACTTCAATACCTGCGGGCGTTTCAATATGAGATAAGTCCATACAGCACCTCTTTCTTATCGTACATAACGACTCTTTTCTGCCCAGACCTCCACAGCCTGAATATTGACCCATGTCGCACCGTCTGCTGCGGTGCGAAACTCTTTTCCTTCACGCCAGATGCCCCGATTCTTCTTCTTGTAAAAGGCATCCTGAGTATCACCAGAAAGCTCATAATAGCGGCTCAGTTTCACCCATTTCATCCTGGACCTCCTGTCTTACAAATGCTCGCCATCGATATCGGAAACGTTACGCACCTTTAGCTCGGGATTGCCAACCATGTTTGCGTGCTGAATAACAAATTCACCGCCCTGGAAGGTTTCAAAAACCGGCTGTGCCTTGGTCAGCAATTTAAGCAGCACTATCGCATCCTCTACCGAGGTCAACATCCATTGATTCGTGCCGAACGACACCAGATAAACATGATCATCCATAAGAACAACCTCCATGATTTCCCATTCAGAAGTAGCGGCACCCATCAGAGTGCCTTATTCAGATCCGCAGCACAGGAGACAGCGCCGTTGATAATTTCACCGGTATCCATATCCACCACGACACCGCCGTCATCGTTACGCAACAGCGCCTCATTATGTTGAGACAGGCCTGCGTCCGCCCGTTCATCCAGACCGACAGCGGTGAGAGCTTCAATAGAAACCGGGAGGTATTTAAACAGACGACGGACAACGGTCTTTTTTGCCATCTCTTCAAAGTGCGTCTGCCAAGGCCCATCGGTTTTGGCTTTTGAGGAGTCACGCACTTTCATGATTTCCTCAACGGTCATATATTCCACCTGAGAGCCACCGCCCTGCAGCTGCGCCACAGCGTAGACACCCAACACACCGCCACGGTCACCATTCAGGCGTGGCTTGTGGATAACCCGGGTTTCAGTGCCATAGAGCAGATCGAACTCATCGGCAGCAAAGACCACACGGGCGTCGATATTGACGATGGCACCGGAACGACGAGCCAGGGCAAGCATTCCCCGATAGCCCAGCATGAACTGGCATTCAAGGCCGCCCAGCTTTCGATTAAAGAAAGGGATCAGGTAGCAGTGACCCAACGCAGAGCCGGGCTCCAGACCCAGCTGCGCCGATTGAATCACTGCACCCAGCAGAGAAGCCTGCGAGCATTCCCTCAGTTTCGGCGTCTTGCGAACTTCGGTCATGCAGACAGACAGCAAACGCTCCGGGGTGAGCGGCGTATTTTCCAGCGCCTGGGTGATGGTATTCTTGTTTTGCCGTAACAGGTCTTTGATGGTGAAC
>NZ_JAHHPO010000731.1 GCF_024606365.1 Endozoicomonas sp. ONNA2 | reverse complement strand
CGGCGGCATTTTCCCGGACTGAATAAAATGATGAAGTTATTCCGGGACAATTCCTGGCTATTTAACGATGCAGTTTTTTCAAGGTATTGCAGCAGGAAAGCCCAGGCCGGTTATTTCCTCCAGACCAAACATAATGTTCATATTCTGAACCGCCTGCCCCGCTGCGCCTTTGACCAGGTTATCAATAACAGACAATATGACCACCGTGTCCCCACCCTGTGGACGATGGATGGCTATACGACACTGGTTACATCCACGAACCGACCGGGTTTCCGGGTGACTGCCCACGGGCATAACATCAACAAAGGGCTCGCCGACAAAGGTACTCTCATACAACCCCTGAAGGTCAATACTGTGATCTGCGACGGTGCAATACAGTGTGCAGTGGATACCGCGGATCATTGGAGTCAAATGGGGAACAAACACCAGATTACCGGTAAATGGTAATCCGCTCGTTCCCGGCATGCGTTCAATACCCTGCTGTATTTCCGGCAAATGTCGATGACCAGCAACACCATAAGCCTTGAAGGACTCGGATGCTTCACAGAGCAGGGTACTCACATTGGCACCACGTCCAGCGCCACTGACACCGGACTTGGCATCGACAATGATCTGGCCGCTGACCAGCCCTGCGCTGACCAGGGGTAGTAAACCCAGCTGTGCTGCTGTCGGGTAGCAGCCAGGGTTGGCTACCAGTCGGGCGTTAGCAATATCGGCACGGTTCATTTCTGGCAGGCCATACACTGCCTCTGTTAACACCTCCGGGCAGGCATGCTCAATACCATACCACTGCTGCCACAGCGCTTGGTCTTGCAAGCGAAAGTCAGCCGCCAGGTCAATCACCCGAACGCCTGCCGACAGTAATTCCGGAACAGACTCCATGGCAATACCATTAGGTGTGGCAAAAAACACCAGGTCACATGAGGTCAGCTGTTGGTTATCAGGCAGCGAAAAGTTCAAATCGAGCCTTCCCCGTAACCCGGGAAAAAGTTCACTGACCGGCTTCCCCGCTTCAGAACGGGAAGTGATCGTACCCAATTCAACATTTGGATGAACCGATAGCAACCGCAACAGCTCCGCTCCGGTATAGCCCGTTCCACCGACAACCCCCACTTTAATCATCTGTTGCTTCCGTTACTTCTGGATAATTGTTCAGTGATCTTAACAGAACTCTGCCGGATAACGTCGCATCATTTGTGCAGCAGACGGAATCTGTTTTGTGTCAATGGCAGGTTTGGCTTTTACCATTATCAATGCATTGAAAATCTTCCGCTTTAGTGCCATTCAAGGTAATTATGAATGTCTCGGCGGCATCCTTGGCATTCTGGCGGATGAGGGGTCTGCAGGCATTGTCTGACACTTCATAAGTCACGCCTTGCACTCGGTAAGTATCAGCAATGTATTGTTTGAAAACACCACTGCCTTTATTGTGCATGGCCAATTGGCTGACATGGTGACGCGTCGCTGTTTTTTTATCCATTGCATTTAACCAGTCATTGACCAGGTTTCGCGGAGCCAGGGGGTAGTCGTCAGACATGGTGTAAAAAAGATCATATTCCATTGAATGGAAATCTACTGCTATTGCTAACTGGCTGTTTTCTGTGATTCTGTCTTTTAAGTAGCTGGCCATATGGAATCGTATATTTCTGACTAATTGGCCAGTCACTCTGCTGCGTTGCAACTCCGGTCACATAGCTA
>NZ_JAHHPO010000730.1 GCF_024606365.1 Endozoicomonas sp. ONNA2 | reverse complement strand
CCATAGTTCCAGAATTAGAGTGAAATGGGAAAGTTATTTTTAGACAATTCCTAAGTAACGCTGAATACGCTTGGCATTAGCCCCCAAATCACTCAGCCCAACCGTGATACAGACCGAGCATCCACCCGGCTGCCCGCCCTTGACGGGGTAATGCGAATAATGACGTCATCTTTAAAACCGAACACCCGGGTTTCTTCCACGGCCTCAATATAACCACCGGCAGCATCTTCCCGAATAACTCGCCAGCCCAACTGTTGCACGGTTGCCAATGCTTTATCAAAGGTTTGCCGGGCATTACTGGCAGATTGATAGGGTTGAATCTGAGGATATGCTTGCAGTTGCTGAGCAGCCAGGGCTTCACCGCCATAAACCAGGGTGTTCTGCGACGCTGAGCGTTCCTGCTGGGCAGCAACAAATTCAGGTGGCGTCACCGTATCGGTAGAGACATCGTGAATGCGCGGGACCGAGAAGCCTGCCGCTCCAACCATGAGTGTCATGGCCATTAATGGCAAGCCACCAAGAACCATGGCCGCCATGCATGTCTGGCCAAACGTCCATTGTGCTTGAGCCAGGCCACCGGCAAAGCCGCCAGACTGATCACGAATACCAGTAACAATCCACCCAGCGATAGTGCAAACGTTAATGACAGAACACTGAATGGCAGCACATTGCTGCGATAACCGACAATGCCGACAGCCATCACCAACAATAACAACACCTGAATATGGGTGAACCAACGTACACTGGGTTTCATACATAATCTCCTGCTTGATAATTTTTGTGTGGCTATGATATTGGGAATGTCTTATTAAAACCACCGATTTGGCAGGAACCGATTTATCAGGAAGAGTATGAACTGCAGTTATGCACTTCACTGTCGTTTACCACCATCAATAGTATTTTGTCCAAATGATCAGGCGCCACTTAAGCTGTCAACCAAATGAAATCATATTTTCTGGCCAGGAGGCTGTCCGAGCATAGATTGCCCTGCGCGGCAACTACTCTTGCGTTGAACTGGCTCCTGCACCCATGCAGTCGTGCGGTGGCAGCAAAAAAGGGGGGGATGGACCAATGGCACTGACTTAAGCGTGAAAGCCTTGCCATACGCAGGCTTTAGGCACCCTATGATTTGAACCACAAAGGACACAAAGAGCACTAAGAAGAGCTTTTCTTTTCCTTTGTGCTCTTTGTGTCCTTTGTGGTTCAAATTCA
>NZ_JAHHPO010000729.1 GCF_024606365.1 Endozoicomonas sp. ONNA2 | reverse complement strand
TTTTTGATGCCCTCGAAGCAGCAAGAGCCCGGAAGATTGACGTATTGATTGCCGATACTGCCGGTCGCCTCCACAACAAGGAACATTTGATGGAGGAGTTAAAAAAGGTGAAGCGGGTGCTTGGGAAACTGGACCCTGATGCGCCTCATGAAGTGTTACTGGTGCTGGATGCAGGTACCGGGCAGAATGCCCTGAGCCAGGCTCGTCTGTTCCATGAAGCGGTGCAGTTAACAGGCATGGTCCTGACCAAACTGGATGGCACTGCTAAAGGCGGGGTGATCTTCGCACTGTCCAAACAGATGAAGCTTCCAATCCGTTTTCTGGGAGTGGGTGAACAAATTGATGACCTGAGGCCATTCTCTGCCAGGGAGTTTGTTAAAGCATTATTCTCCCGGGAAGGTTGATAGACCAGGTATTGGACGTCCTTTGTCGTTTTTGAGTAATTCATAAACCAGAAGGCTTTTCGAGAATAGCCCCCGCACAGACGACTTCGTCGCGAGGACAGCAGAAAAAGGGCGGTCTATTCTCGGACAGACTCCTGGATGCTTGACTGGCATCCCGGAGGTAGATTAAGGACAGCAGGATGATTCGCTTTGACGGTGTCAGCAAGCGTTACCCGGGAGGCCATGTTGGTCTTGAGCAGGTCAGTTTTCACCTGGGACGGGGAGAGATTGCCTTTCTGACAGGCCATTCTGGTGCCGGAAAAAGCACCTTGATGAAGCTGATTATGTTGCTGGAGAGGGTCAGCGCTGGTCAGGTCTGGGTGGGAGGTTATAATCTGCAGGCGCTTAAAAACAGCCGGATTCCCTATCTGCGCCGTAACATTGGCGTGGTTTTTCAGGATCACCAGCTGCTGTTTGATCGTACTGTTTTTGAAAATGTCGCTTTACCGCTTCTGATCGCAGGCTATTCTCCCGGTGATTTTGTTGGCAGGGTTCGTGCTGCCTTGGATATGGTCGGGTTACTAAGCAAGGAAAAGTTATCTCCCGTTGTTCTGTCCGGTGGTGAACAACAGCGTGTTGGTCTGGCGCGGGCAGTAGTGAATCGTCCGGCTTTGCTGCTTGCGGATGAGCCTACCGGAAACCTTGATCCCCAGTTGTCCACCGAAATCATGAAGCTGTTTGAAAATTTCAATCAGGTGGGCGTTACCGTGTTGATCGCCAGTCATGACCTGGCCCTGGTGGCCCGGATGCGACACCGTATTTTGACCCTGGATCATGGCAGGCTGGTTGCAGACCAGGAGGTTCAGTGAGTCTGTTTAGTAAGAACAACAGGCGTCAGCAAAATGGTCGTCGGCAAACAGTGGATGAGCAGGCCGGCAGGGACAAAACCGCTGGCAAGAATTGGGAAAGCCCTGTTCATAAAGAAGCGCACAAAAGAGGTGCCAACCGCCAGACAGGAGCAACTCTGACGCTGCATTCTTTCGTTGGCCTGCACCGACAGGTAGTTAAAGATGCACTGAACCGTCTCTTTAATAACCCGGTGGCAAGTTTGTTAAATAGCTTGCTGATCGCGGTTGCCTTTTCCCTGCCGGTTTTACTGTTTGTGCTGGTCAGTAATGTAAAGACACTTGGGTCAGCCTGGGACGGGCAACCGAAAATATCAATTTACCTCAATCATGGGGTTAGCCAGAAAATTATCGATCAACGTATTGCCGATTACCATCAAGAACCGTTGATTAAAGAAGTTATCTACCTGTCACCGGAACAGGGGGTGAACGAATTTCAGCAAAAGGCCGGGCTGCAAGATGTGATTACCCAGCTTGGGTTTAATCCATTGCCGGGCGTGATTGAACTGCTGCCCGTCAGTGAGGCTTCTTTTGCACAACTGGATGATGCCGTTGTCCATTATCAACGAATGGAAGGAGTTGACCAGGTCCGCCTGGATCGGCAGTGGGTACAGAGGCTTCAGGCAATATTAACAATGCTTGAACACCTTGCCGTCCTGTTGGCTGGAGTTCTTGGACTTACTGTGGTTCTGGTGATCAGTAACACCGTGCGTCTCAGTATTGAAAGTCGTCGCGATGAAATCAAAATTATCAGCATGGTGGGTGGAACATGGGGATTTATCGCCATGCCGTTCATCTATATGGGGATATGGTATGGCGTGATAGGCGCTATTCTGGCTCAGGTTATTGTTTTTTCATTATTAGCTGTCTTGAGCCAGGAAATAGTTAATATTGCCGGACTTTATAATAGTGAGATGGTATTATCCGGTCCCGGTTTGGGTGTTTCAGGCATGTTGCTGTTGGCCGGAATAATGTTTGGTGCCTTGGGGGCAATGAGCAGCTGTTATCGACATTTTCGGGCTTTAGTGCCTGATTAGTCGGTTTTAAGAAAATGTCCTGTAAAGTCGATAGCGATCATCAGGCTAATTCTGGTTATTTTTTTAGTATTATTTTGAACTTCAGCTATTTTAACAAAGTCTAATTTAAGAGGGTAACTTGACGGAGTCACTTATGGGCACCAGTCTTCAACCAGTCGATATGTTAATTCCCGGTCGCAATATTGATGCATATGTTGCGTCAGTCAGCAGTATTGCTGTGCTGTCTGCTGAACAGGAAAAGACCCTTGCTGAGCGACTCTTCTTTCATAATGATCTGGAAGCGGCTCGTCAGCTGGTAATATCCCACCTTCGATTTGTTGTTCATATTGCCAAAAGCTATACCGGATATGGCCTGCCACTGGCGGACTTGATTCAGGAAGGCAATGTAGGCCTTATGAAGGCAGTCAAGCGTTTTAACCCTGAGGTTGGGGTAAGACTTGTCTCATTCGCTGTGCATTGGGTCAAGGCAGAAATACACGAATTTATTCTGCGTAACTGGCGCATTGTTAAAGTCGCGACCACGAAAGCGCAACGCAAACTTTTCTTTAATCTTCGCAGTGCTAAAAAGCGTCTGTCTTGGTTAACCAACGATGAGGCAGATGCCGTAGCCAGAGATCTGGGTGTTGAAGCCAGGGTGGTTCGAGAAATGGAAAGCCGAATGGCTGGCCAGGATACCGCCTTTGATGGCTATGGAGATGATGATAGCGATACCGCATATCAGGCACCTGCCCACTACTTGGAGGACCGTAATTCGGACCCTTCCTCCTTGCTTGAAGACGCTGATTGGTCAGATAGTTCCATAGCCCGATTGAGAAATGCCTTGGCACAGCTGGACGAACGGAGTCGGGATATTCTGCAAAAGCGTTGGCTAACAGAAGAAAAGGCAACGCTGCACGAGCTGGCCAATACGTATGGAGTATCTGCTGAGCGTATCCGTCAGCTGGAAAAGAATGCGATGAAAAAGCTGAAAGGTTCTATGGAGGCCTGACACAGATTAAATATTCATAAATAAACTCGCAGAACAGCGATTTTTTTATGAAGCTAAATTGGTCTGTTGGCTTTTATTCAAGCCTGAGTAAGGCTCGCAGTTCTTCTACGGGCTCTTCGGAAACGATCACCCGAGGAGGCTATTAGAGAATAGTACCCACAGCGAGTATGGCAGAAAATTGAGAATAAAAATTCGGTTTTGTGAGGTGAGTAGCCAGGCTATTTGCCGAACAAAAGAGGAATTTTAGACCAATTTGCTGCCGCCGCACGACTGGGAGCTAGAGC
>NZ_JAHHPO010000728.1 GCF_024606365.1 Endozoicomonas sp. ONNA2 | reverse complement strand
ATTTTTAGACCAACTTATCGCAACCGCAGCAGGGCAGTCTATTCTCGGACAGTCTCTCAGGCGCACCCCTCCGTTTTTTACAGATTTTTGTCCAAAATATTTTTACATTTCTGAACAGCTGCATCCGCCTCTGACATTTTTGCTTGCAGTGAGTCATCGGCTTCGATCAGTAGATCAAGAAATTTATTAGTGTTGGATAACAGCGTTTCCAAAGCAGCCACATGCTTCTTCATTAGTGTTATCTCATGTTCTGGAACGGGATCGGGTAAAAGATTCATCCTGGCTATTGGAGCATAGCTTTCAAAGTCCTGTTTAATCGTGGCTAAATTATCCAGTTGAGTTTTAGCATCTTGAAGTTGCACTTTAGGCACCTTCGTCTGCTGTTTATACAGATCTTCTAGCAACTGAATCTTGGTAGATTTATCAAGACCCTGGTGACCATCAATAACCGATTGATCCGCGTGTAAAAGCTCTGCCGTTTCCAGAAAGATGTACTCATCAAATGGTTCTTTCGTATTCAGGGTATCCAAATTCCTCTCGAGGATAGGGGAGCAGCGGGGCATTGAGCAATGCATAAACATTTGTTGCAGCTGTTGCAGCGCTCCAAAAACTGCTCTATGTCCATTTTCCAATGACATCTGGCAACCCAGCAATTTATGCAAAGGTAGTCGCATGTCATTATCGGGGCTTGCACTTACAGTCGACGAACTCATTTTAGTGACCGGGGCCGGGCGGGGGTCTGCAGGTTCTGAAACATGATGAGAAACAGTACGGGGAGAAGCCGGTTTGACAAACTCTGTATAATCCATGTCATCAAGATCCACATCATCGTCATCGTAATCATCTGACGATGACTGTGAACTTTGCCCAGATGACTCCCCGGCGTTATTACTACTGCCAAACAGCAAGGATAACCCGATCACCACGGAAATTAGCCCCAATACCGTAGCCAGGGCATAAGAGCTTGAAGCCAGGGCAACAACAGCTGCGACGCCCGATACCATACAAGTCACCCCTTTAAGTACCTGGATAGCGCGACCAAGCCAACTGCCAGAACCAGAAGGTGCAGAGTCATCCTGACCAGCTACCAAACCGTTTTGGCCATGTACCGGGTTATCAGAAATCATGAATTATATCCCGTTAATGTGTCAGTAAGGTCAAATTTGATTTTGTGCATATTAAAAAGTTTCATTTATGGCCAAATTAGTTATATATCGATTTGTATTTAAGATCATGGTCAGATATTCAGAAGGGATTGTCCCTGAATAACTTCATTTTACTCATTCCGGGAAAAGACCGCCGCTCGAAAAAGCACGAGCAGCTTCCGCTTTGCGAGCAGCGTCTGCAGAAATTATTTCAGGATAATTCCCTGGCAGAGCAACTCTTTTTTTCGCAAACCGAAATTTTTGGCTTTTTTGGCTACGGGTGTCACAGAGGCGAATGTCTCACACGGAGTATGGTTATTCCCTGACTGTAAACCCTGTGTAAAAACTGCAGTATGAAAGTCGTCAGTTGAGACAGGAAGTTTGCACACCCGGGAAGGTGAATGGCTGACAAAGCAGGGATGTACAATGGCAGGGAGCCAGTGGACAGGATGTCCAGATTTCATCCTTGAATCCCACAGTGGGTTTCAATCAGGCAGGATGCCTGAACACAACAATCCATAATCAGAAGAAACAGATCCAGGAAGGATCTGTTTTTTTGTGGCTGGCATTCAACAGCACACCCGCAACGGGACCTGTAACTGACCCGACTTAAGCGTAAAAGCCCCGCAAACATGGGGATTGGTAGCGGTTGAGAGATTTGAATTTGAACCACAAAGGCACAATGGACACAAATGCCCATGGCGCATGAAAATATTTTGCGCCACCCTCAGGGATGAAAAATGGTTAAGCAGAATATTTTTCACGGCAAAGGAAAAGAAAAGCTCTTCATTGCCGTGAAAAGTATTTTGCTCAACCATTTTTCATCCCTGAGAAGGTGCCTTAAAACCTGAGTATGGCGAGGCTTTCACTCTCAAGTCAGTGCCATTGACGTGTAACTTGCCTTCCTGAAGTTCTGAAGCTACTTTTTACCGCATCACCGTGCAAAGCTTCGCCTAATCGGGCCGGGCCGCGCAGGCGGGGATACAAGCGACCAGCCGGAATGCCGGACCACCGATAGGACCAGGAGGCTGTCCGAGAATAGACTGCCCTGCTGCGGTTGCGATAAATTGGTCTAAAAATTCCTGCTTCTTCGTCAAA
>NZ_JAHHPO010000064.1 GCF_024606365.1 Endozoicomonas sp. ONNA2 | reverse complement strand
CTCGCAATCCTCGCTACGGGGACGCCCGGTCGGGCGCTATTCTCGGACAGCCTCCCGGGAGGCAGTTGCCGCGCAGGGCAGTCTATTCTCAGGCAATCGCCTGGCTCCGACGATTGCCAGGAAAATATACCGGGAGCAGTTAAACTACCAAGGGAAATATAGCCGCTGCTGATGAATAAGTTCTTTCATCAGAGGCTCATAGAGATACTCTTCCAGCGTCTTGGGCAAATCCAGCTCCGTCACCGATTTCGACAACGGTTTACCGGTATTTTGCCGGTGTTGAACCAGGCGTGAGCGGATAGAGGTCCGGGCGCAGGACTTAAGTGACTGGGGCTGAAAATTACCCGGTCTGTCATCCCGATCGATGCTGTCAAATCTGCCAGTCGCTAACAACAGGGCTTTCATGTTGTCAATTCTGGCTATGGCCAAATTCAACGGTGTACTTCTATGCCAATCTTGCGCCCTACAGTTGGCACCCTCAGCTACCAACAATTGTACTTTCTTGCCCGAAACCTTGCCCGAAAAACTTATTGCTGCTTCATGCAGCGGGGTACGTTGGGTAATACCCTCCCTGGCTTCCAGGTTGGCCCCCTCCGACAGAAGCAACCCCATATACCGCAAATCGCACCGCCAGTTGCTAGCCGCATGGTGCAATGGGGTCTGTTGAAATTGATCAGCAGCCTCAATATTGGCACCTGCCTCCAGAAACGCCTTGGTCACCTCCAGATTGCCAGTGTTAAGGATCGCACACATGAGTGGGGTTTCTTGTTCATCATTCCTGGCCTCAATATCGGCTCCCCGGGCCAGCAGCTCTCTCACAATCGCCCCGCTCCGGGCCCCATGCAAAGGAGTCCGGCCGGTATCACTCCGGGCATTAACACAAGCACCTGCGGCCAGAAGCGCATTTAACGCCTCCGGATTGTCGGCAAGATAAGCTGCACAAAACAGTGGAGTTTCTCCGGTACCATCCCTGGCCTCAATATCGGCTCCCCGGACCAGCAGCTCGTTCACTACCTCTTCGCTGTGGGCATTATGCAACGGAGTTCGACCCAAACAATTGCGGGCATGAACGTTGGCACCTGCAACCAGCAGCGCCTTGACAGCCTTGGGGCTGGCCATTTCGGAAACCACAGAAATCAGTGGCGTTCCTTTATCATCTCCCTTGGCCTCAATATCAGCGCCACGCTCCAGCAGCGCTTGCACTGCCTCTTTGGTGCGAGCACGATGCAGCGGAGTTCTGCGAAAAAGATCGCGGGCACGAATATTGGCACCTGCTGCCAGAAGAACGTTGAAAACTTCCAGGTTTTCTGATCCTGCCGCAATGGACAACGGGGTTCTGCCACTCACTTGCCAGGCCTCAATATCGGCCCCTTTGGCCAGAAGCTCTTCCGCCACCTCCCGACTACGGGCAATATGCAGTGACGCCTGTTCATGATAATCGTCGCGGGCGTTAGCGTTGGCACCTTCAGCCAGAAGCGCCTTGACAGCCTCAAGGCAGTCTATAGTCGTCGCATATATCAGTGGCGTTGCCTGAAACCTGTCCCCGGCCTCAATATCGGCTCCCCTGGCCAGCAGCGCTTTCACAATCTCCTGGCTACGGGCCTCATGCAATGGCGTCAGATCATCACAATCACGGGCATGAACACTGGCACCTGCATCCAGAAGAAAGTTGACAATGTCCGGATTATTCGACATTACCGCCCGAAACAGCGGAGTTTTGCCAGCCTGGTCCCGGGACTCAATATCAGCCCCCTGTTCCAGCAAAGCCTTTGCCGATGCCAAATTTCCCTGGCTGGCTGCATCCAGCAAATCAAAACCACTGCCGTTTAATCTTTCAGTAACTTTCAGCGCTTCCGGTGTTTGCTTACCACCTGGTTCAGAACTGCTTGATGGGGTATTCATCACTAGCTCCAACTATTTGTCAAAAAGAAGATGCCGGGAGAAGTTTAATAACCGAGAGAATAGAGCTGCTGAATATAGATCAATTTTCCAATCGGGGGGGGATAATGTCAGGGTTTCAGCGTCAGACCCAGTACCTGCAGCAAATCAGACAACAGATGTCCTTTTTCCGGTGTTCATTCAGGCGGTGCCAAGTATCCTCGGCATGGGTCGCAAGAAGCCCCACCATAGCCGCCTGGCGGTGGGGAGGCCATCCGCTTGGTGGTGGGAAGTTTGTCACGATGGAAACAACGAGTAAATCGCCAGCGATTAATTACTACTGAATTTATTTTTCTTTTGGTTTTTCTTAGGGTGCAATGAACGATTCGTCACTTTTTTTGTCTTAATTCAATACTCGTTTGCTGGTTCTGGTCATTTGACTTCAATTGCCCTTGCAGAGCAAGGCGACGTTTAAACATTATCAGAGGAACTGAAAGATGCTCAATTTAACCAATAATCAACTGCCTTCCCAACTTGATAAGCCCGGCGGTTTCGAACAAAAAAAGGATGCAACCGCTAAAGATCCTGAGTTTACTTTTAACGCAAAGCCGGTCACTCTTGCCGAAGCTAACCCCTCAGCCCCGGAGTCGGCATCAACCGTAATATATATGTCGATATTAGAGAGGAGTGTAAAATCCGCTTGTGAATCTGCCTCATTACCCGGGCCACACCTTGATGATCCTGTTTCCTGGTCGCAGTTGCCGTCGCAAATCAAACAGGAATTAACACCCTGTCATCAGCTTCTGTTTGCTATATATCTGGGCTTACCGATAGCGGAAATCAATAAAAAAAATGTACGACACAACCATGAGCACTCAACAAAAAAATTTGATTATTTATCCTGGTATTCACAGCAGCATGGACTCGCCCGGGAAAAACTTACCATCCCCCATGGTAAATTGCTGACCATGCTGGGGGGGATCTCAAGGCCTGATCTGGTTGCACGACACTGTGACACCTTTGGTCTTGCCGTTGATCAAAAACAGTTCTGCAGTGAATGGCCTGCCGGTGTCCGGGCTGTTGATACCCATACTGCATTGAATCATGAACTGGATTTTTTCAAGTTGCAGAAAATCTTTATTGATGATGATTACCTCCGCTCTGTCCCGACCGCAACCGTGGCCTATTGTGCTGGATACCCGAAACTGATGAAGGATCAGGATTTGCAGCAACGCTCCATTATAGTTGACAAGTGTCTGTCAACCCCCTTGCTGCTGAAAAAAATTCTGGATACCAAAGAGGGGCGTATGACCGTAAATGAGCTGGTAAAAATATTGAGCAAGCCTGAAATTATGGCCATCAATACTGCAGGCCAGTTAATTGAATCCCTGAAAGGGTTTCCACCTCGCTTTAATCTTTCTGAACAACACAAGAGGAGTTTGAAAAATCAGATTCACCATTATGCCTATGATCTTGGAGCCATAGGAATGGATGCTGAATCCTTCGGTCGTGCACTTGGGTTACCGCTGCACATAATCCAGAAAATTCTCTATAGAATTTGTAAAAACGAACACGGCTACCTGTATATCACAAAATTACTGCATGCAGCATTCCGTTGTCTGCCCCAACTTACTTCGGAACATGTTGCCTATGCTTCGTCGCAAGCTGCCAGGTCCAGCAACTGTGTTGAGAGATTTGAGGAGTTGATCGCTGGAAAAAGAAAACGTTATCCCTGGTTTTGCGTCTCCAGTCCTGAACAGCCTCCCGTTCTCAAACCGCTCGTCTGGCAGGCTGTGCACAATGGTGGCAGAGGCCGGGAGATGGCCGGTTCGAAACCGCTGACGCTGGATTTTTTGAGTCGTTTGCCATTGAGCCACAACTGGTTTTTGATTGGTCTTGCCATGGGATTGTCACAGGATGAGCTAACTGATATTGGCAACAAGACCAAAGTAAACTTCAGGGTATCGGCAAATGAACTCAGTATTGCAGCTTCTGAGTTGTCCAGGATACTGGTTCAATCCAAACGAGGGTTGGAAACCGGACATCTCTATCAGGCACTGGAATATTTGGATGATCAAGCGACACTGGCTTACTTTCCTGAGCATCTGTCAGTCCATCCTGACAAACCATTACCAGAGCACACCGCTGAATCCATTGAAAGTGGAAGGTCACTCGTACAGGTTTTGCGCACTTTCAAGACAGAGGAGCTGGAACGTTTTCTGAAGTTGTTCGGTAGTTATGAGGAAATGAAATACCAGCTGCCCAGGGAGTACAGGGTATGGCGTGGTTGGAAAGAAGGTAAACATTACGAACCCGGTGCACCCTATGTACCCTGGTCTACAAGAAATAAGGCGACAGGTAAAAAGCTGGGCTAAGGTCTTTAATTATGAATGACAATTGACGTTTATGCGGGTAAGAAAAGATATTTGCACAATGAAAGTTCTGGCTCTGAAATCCTTCACCCCCGCTTCGGGACTTTAAGGATGGAACCACAAAGGTCACGAAGAGCACAAAGAAGAGAATCTCTTTTCCTTCGTGCTCTTCGTGTCCTTCGTGGTTCCAACCAAAAATAAAGGGGTAAGCTTAATTTCCAGCTTGAGAACTCCGGTATGGCTCATGCAGTGGTCACCCGGTATATATGGCGAACCAGAACAAGCTGTCCAGGAGGCTGTCCGAGAATAGACTGCCCTGCGCGGCAACTGCTCCTGCGTTGC
>NZ_JAHHPO010000727.1 GCF_024606365.1 Endozoicomonas sp. ONNA2 | reverse complement strand
GCGTGGCAGACAGGTGATGGGTTTTGAAGACGTCCTTAAATAAGCGCTTACGTTGGGAGCGGGCGTGGGCGTATTCACTCCAGCTGTATGGCCAGGCAGGTCTGCCCAGGATGGCTTCATTCCAGGCGGTTAAGTCCATCGGTTCCACGGTATGGGATGGGGTTAAGCCGTGTCGGAAACCTTGCTCAAGCACCCTGGCCTTTAATACCCGCAGTTCTGATGCAAAGGGAACATCGGCCAGGGCTTTGTCGATCCCCTTAACGGTAACGCCAAAATCCTTTTGGTTAATCTTATAGTTGCTATCTGCTTTGGTCTCTGCCTGCCAGAACTCCAGAAAGTCCTGAGTCTGGTAGCGCCAGACTTCAGAGCGAATCAGATTTACGGCGGTATTCAATGCCACCGCCAAGAATGCAATGGCCGGTACTACCAGCAGCCATCGTTGTATTACAGCCCCCTTCACTTCTTTTCTCCAAACAACGAAAATGTCAACAAATCAGGATTGGTCAATGTCAGCTGATGCCGGACAGACTCGCCATACCATTGATCCAGAACTGCAGCCGCAGCCTTCATAGCCGGTGGCCTGCGCTTGGCATGATGGGCATCCGAAGCCACAAACTGCACCAGCTCATGATCAAGCAACCAGCGGGCTGTAGCTTGTGCTTTTTCTCCAAAAAAACCGGGAATACAACCGGCAGTCAGCTGAAACAATGTGCCCCGTTCCACCAATGGAAAGATGCGTTCCGGATATGCCATCAGCTCCTTGTTCCGTTCTGGATGGGCAATCACCACCCGCACCTGCTGTCGATCCAGCCACTCCAGCATATGTTCGATACCCACTGGAATATTGCTGTGGGGCATTTCCAGTAGCAGGCAGTCATAACCCTCCCATTTACCGATCATCGGAATTCGATTCTGCCGTAATTGAAACATCAACTCATCGCTAAACCGCACCTCCGCCCCCATAGCCAGCTGCACACCAATGCCAGCTTGCCGTACATGACCAACCAACACATCAAAAGCAGGTGCAATGGTGTTGACATCATTATCGTAACGACCAGGATGCATATGGGGCG
>NZ_JAHHPO010000726.1 GCF_024606365.1 Endozoicomonas sp. ONNA2 | reverse complement strand
ATCATCAGGAACACTGAGTTTAAAATGGGAAAGTTATTTTTAGACCACTCCTAAACATAAGAAAGGCCAACTATTTCAAGTCAGCCTTTAGTCAGGATATTAGTTTATTTCGTTGGTAGCGGCAGACGGACTCGAACCGTCACTCCTTTCGGAACTGCATTTTGAGTGCAGCGTGTCTACCAATTCCACCATGCCGCCATAAATTTGAGGCTTTATGACACCAGTTGGTTCTGTTAACCGCATAATGTCTGGCTTTCAACGGGATTTTAGATCCGTCATGTGAACCAATTCCATCACACTGGCATTTAGTGAGGCTGAGCTTATGTCATCTGATCGCTGATTTCAAAGCTTTTTCTCAGCGAATGAATCGCAAAGGTTTGTTGGCGAAATGGTGCTTGCCCAAGCGCGGAAAAGTATATCAAAGAGATCATTGAGATCAAGCGGTTATTCAACGGTACGGGCAATACAGTAAGTTAACTCCGTAACGTTGCATGGGATAGTCCTCCTGACACTTTCTTCGTTTTGCAGTATCCTTCGGTGCTTTTTAATATGACCGGTTTTCTACGCTTTTTTGCTTGAAATGCGTGGGCTGCCTGGAAGAAGACTCTAACCATCGGAATGTCCATGCAAGTCAGTGATTTTGATTTTTATCTCCCCGATGGGCAGATTGCGCGGTTTCCTGCAGAAGACCGCACCGGGAGCCGCCTGCTGTGCCTTGATGGCAATAGCGGTGGGATTCGGCATCAACAGTTTTCGGATATTGAGGATCTTCTCGAGCCCGGCGACCTGTTGGTGCTGAATAATACCCGGGTGATTCCGGCCCGCTTGTATGGCCAGAAAGAGAGCGGTGGCAAAATTGAGGTGCTGATCGAGCGGGTGGTGGAGGATAATCAGGCGCTGGCCCAGGTAAGGGCCAGCAAATCACCAAAACCGGGCTCTGTGTTATTGCTGGCAGATGGCGCGGTTCCTGTGGTTGTTGAAGGGCGTCGGGATTTTCTGTTTATTCTCCGCTTTGAATCCTCGGTTTTGCCGCTGCTACTGGAACACGGCCATATGCCGCTGCCGCCTTACATTGACCGTGAAGATGGCGACAGTGACCGTCTGCGCTATCAAACCGTTTTTGCGGCAAGGGACGGAGCGGTGGCTGCGCCCACGGCGGGCCTGCATTTTGATGAGGCATTGCTGGCACGTCTTGAGGCAAAAGGTGTCCAAAAAGTATTTGTGACGCTTCATGTGGGTTCAGGAACCTATCAGCCGGTTCGGGTTGCAAAGATTGAAGACCATGTGATGCACGCTGAGTATATCGAAGTGTCTGAAGCCGTCTGTCAGGCGGTGCGGGAAACCCGTGCCAGGGGTAAACGTGTTGTGGCGGTGGGTACCACTTCGGTGCGCAGCCTGGAGTCGGCTTCTGCATCCGGTGAGATTGCGCCGTTTGAAGGCGATTCCAGCATCTTTATCTATCCGGGTTATGAGTTTCGCAGTGTGGATTTGATGGTGACCAATTTTCACCTGCCCCAGTCTACCTTGTTGATGCTGGTCAGTGCGTTTGCCGGACGGGAACACGTGCTGGATGCCTATAAAGAGGCTGTTGAACAAAAGTACCGTTTCTTCAGTTATGGCGATGCCATGTTGCTGACCCGACAGGCTGACTGAGGTGCAGTAAGAGATTTAAAAGAAGGGAACCACAAAGGCACGAAGACACAAAGGTTTTCTGTGGTGTGTTCGCATAGGCATATAGAACAGCGCTTTCTTTGTGTCTCTGTGTCTTTGTGGTTCAAGGCTTGTGGTTTAAAAGAGCTATACAATATTCATGACAAGAGAGTGCTTTATGCAGTTTGAGCAGTTGGCAACCGATGGCAAGGCCCGTCGGGGTCGGCTGACATTTCCCCGTGGAACCGTGGAAACTCCATGCTTTATGCCAGTGGGGACCTATGGCACGGTTAAAGGCATGTTGCCACGGGATATCAAGGAGATTGGTGCAGAAATTATTTTGGGTAACACCTTTCATCTGATGCTTCGTCCCGGTACTGAAATTATCCAGAAACACGGGGACCTGCACGACTTTAACCAGTGGCACGGCCCGATCCTGACGGACTCCGGTGGCTTTCAGGTATTCAGCCTGGGCAAGTTGCGCAAAATCACCGAAGAGGGCGTTTCTTTCCAGTCGCCGGTGGATGGTTCCAGGGTGTTCCTGAACCCGGAGATTTCCATGCAGGTCCAGCGCGAACTGGGGTCGGACATCGTGATGATCTTTGACGAGTGTACGCCGGGTGATGCCAATGAACAGCAGGCGCGTACCTCGATGGAGCTTTCCCTGCGTTGGGCGGCCCGCTCCAAAGCCGCCCATGGTGACAGTCCTTCTGCCCTGTTTGGCATTATCCAGGGGGGAATGTTTGAAGCGTTGCGTGACCTGTCCCTTGCAGGCCTGACTGAGATTGGCTTTGATGGGTATGCCATTGGTGGTCTTTCTGTGGGTGAAAGTAAAGAGGATATGATGCGAATTCTTTCCCACATCACCCACAATATTCCCGGGACCCACCCCCGTTACCTGATGGGGGTTGGCAAGCCGGAGGATATCGTTGAGGCGGTCCGTCGCGGTGTTGATATGTTCGACTGTGTTATGCCAACCCGAAACGCCCGTAATGGTCACCTGTTTGTGGACCAAGGGGTGATCAAGATTCGTAACTCCGCCCACAAGATGGATGAACGTCTACTGGAAGCGCACTGTGATTGCTATACTTGCCAGAATTTCAGTCGTTCATATTTGCATCATCTGGATAAATGCGGTGAGATTCTCGGCTCCATGCTTAACACCATCCATAACCTGCGTTATTACCAGCGGGTGATGGCCGGTCTGAGAGGCGCTATCGAAGAAGGTAAGCTGGAAGCGTTTGTCGCAGAGTTCTATCGCAAGCGTGGACAGGATGTGCCTGGCCGGGGTTAATCCTGGCAGTCCTGTCAGGGTTGATTTTTTCTGGATAGTCCCAATAAACAGTCTGTTCATGTCAAGCCGGAAAGTTTCCTTATAGCCATCGATTGACGCTTTTGGTGTTGGGTTTCGGCACTGCCTTTGCCTGATTCTGGCGAATGGGTGGGTTCCGAACCGGTTGTTTTTCAGGTAAATTTCTGCGTCAATTGTAATAATACGATTAGGAGTATTGGAATGATTCCTTTCATCAGTCAGGCTCACGCTGCTGCAGAAGGTGGTGTGGCTGCTGCGGCAACTGGACCGGGTATGATCGGTCAGCTGGTGATGCTCGGTGGTTTCGTGCTGATTTTCTGGCTGCTGATCTGGCGCCCCCAGAGCAAGCGTGCCAAAGAGCACAAGAACCTGATTGCCGGTTTGGCCAAGGGTGATGAGGTGGTCACTACTGGCGGTATTCTTGGCAAGGTCAGCAATGTCACGGATGAGTTTGTGACCCTGCAGGTTGCCGACAATATGGAGCTGAATTTCCAGAAAGGTTCTGTAGCCGCCACCCTGCCCAAAGGTACCATTAAGGCGATCAAGTAAGTTTAAAGCAGCCTTTTCCGGCTGCTTCCTTATACCAAATGGATTGTGCCACAGGCTCTCCCCGGAAAGCATTTCCCGGTAAAGGCCGTATAACAATGCCGCTATGGCACTTCACTATTACATCAGGAACCGGTGAGCCATGCTCAATCGCTATCCATTGTGGAAGTACCTGCTGATTCTGGTCATCGTAGGTCTCGGGTTTATTTACGCCCTTCCCAATCTTTATCCCGCAGACCCCGCAGTACAGGTGACTGGTGCCAGTTCGTCCAGAGTGATGGATGAGCGGGTTCAGCAGCGTGCTGAAAAGGCTCTGGCAGCGGCCAATGTTGATATTAAGTCTGTTGAGCTTGACGACCAGGCATTACTGATTCGCCTTAACCGTGCTGATCAGCAACAGTTGGCCAAATCACTGATCAAGGAAACACTTGGGGATGACTATATTGTTGCCATCAATCTGGCCCAGACAACGCCACAGTGGCTGACTGCCGTTGGTGCTTACCCCATGAAGCTCGGGCTGGACCTGTCAGGGGGGGTTCACTTCCTGTTGGAGGTGGATACCGCTAAAGCCCTGCAGCTGAAAATGGATATTGCCACCTCGGAAATTCGTACTTCCCTGCGTAAAGAAAAGCTCCGCTACCGGACCATGCCGGAGCGTGGCGATGGAGCACGACAGCTGGCATTTAATGATGCATCCTCCCGTGACCGGGCTGCCCGGCGGATCAGCAAGGATTTTCCGGATCTGACGGTAGAGGACTCTGAAGTTAATGGTCGTCCTGTGCTTTCCTATCGCTACTCTGAAGCGGCCATTAAAGACATTGAAGATTATGCGGTGCGACAGAACCTGACAACAGTGCGTAACCGTGTCAATGAGCTGGGGGTGTCTGAGCCACTGGTTCAGCGCCAGGGGCGTAACGGCATCGTTGTTGAGTTGCCCGGCGTTCAGGATACGGCAGAAGCCAAGCGTATTCTGGGTAAAACAGCCAACCTGCAGTTTCGTCTTGAAGCGTTGCCCAATGCCTCCAGAGCCAACACTGAGTCCTTCAATTTTCGTGATGCCCGTCGTCCACCGGTGGCTCTGGAGCGGGATATCATCATTACCGGTGACCAGGTGTCCAGTGCCCAGTCCAACTTTGATACTCAAACCGGCCAGCCACAGGTTAATATCAACCTGGACAGCCATGGCGGCACCGTGATGAACCGCGCTACCCGTAACAACGTCGGGCGTGCCATGGCGGTTATCTTTGTTGAGCAGAAGCCAGTGACCCGGGTGGTGACCAGGACGGTAGAGGGCAAGCAGGTCAGGGAAACTATCCAGAGCTTCCAGCAGGAAGAAAGTGTTATCAGCCTGGCAACCATTCAGAGTGCGTTGGGTAACCAGTTCCGAATTACCGGTCTGAACTCAACGGCAGAAGCCTCTGAATTGGCCTTGTTGTTAAGAGCGGGTTCCCTGGCGGCCCCGATGTATTTTGCTGAAGAGAGGACGGTAGGCCCAAGCCTCGGTGCGGAGAACATCCAGATGGGTGTTCATTCCACGGTGATCGGTCTGATCCTGCTGCTGATTTTTATGGTGGTGGTTTACCGGGTGTTTGGTTTGCTGGCCAATATTGCCCTGGCCATGAACCTGGTGTTGCTGATGGCGGTGATGAGCCTGTTCAGTGCCACACTGACCATGCCGGGTATTGCCGGTATTGTGCTGACCCTGGGTATGGCGGTGGACGCCAATGTCCTGATTTTCTCTCGTATCCGGGAAGAGATTCGTTCTAGACGGCCGGTTCAGCAGGCAATCCATGAGGGTTTTGACCGGGCGTTTGTCTCCATCTTCGACGGCAATATCACCACCTTGCTGGTGGGTATCATCCTGTTTGCCGTGGGGACCGGACCGATCAAAGGCTTTGCAGTCACCTTGTGTATTGGTATTTTGACGTCCATGTTCACAGCCATTGTTCTGACCCGTGCCCTGGTTAACCTGACCCACGGCGGTCGTAACCTGAAGAAACTGTATATTTGAGGTGGCAGTGATGAATGATTTGAAAGTCATCAATTTCATGCGACTGCGTTCCTGTGCTTCGCTGCTGTCGCTGTTGTTAATGCTGGGTTCTGTCGGGGCCCTTGCGGTTAAGGGGATTAACTGGGGGCTTGATTTTACCGGTGGTACGCTGATTGAGCTGGTATATGACCAGCCGGTAAAAACATCGGACATCCGAGATCAGCTGGCCACCGCCGGTTATGAGAACGTTGTCGTGCAGGAGTTTGGTTCGGCTGAGGATATTCTGGTGCGTATTCCCGGCGATGATCCGAAAATCGGGGCGGCGGTTGCTGCTCTTTTGGGGCAGAACTATGACGGTAATGTTGAGGCGGTGCGCGTTGAGTTTGTCGGGCCACAAGTGGGTGAGAGACTGAGGGATCAGGGCGGTCTTGGTATGCTGTTCGCCATGTTGTTGATCACGCTCTACATCGCTTTTCGCTTCCAGTTCAAGTTCTCGGTGGGTGCGATTCTGTCCCTGGCTCACGACGTGATTTTCACCCTGGGTCTGTTTGCATTGTCAGGATTGCAGTTTGACCTGACGGTGATGGCAGCGTTGCTGGCGGTGATCGGTTACTCCCTGAACGACACTATTATTGTGTATGACCGTATCCGTGAGAATTTCCGCAAGCTGAGGAAAGGTGATCCCGAGGAGATTATCAATGTCTCATTGACCCAGACCCTGGGTCGTACACTGGCGACTTCCGGTACCACCCTGATGGTGTTGCTGGCCTTGTTCCTGTTTGGTGGTGATATGATTCACAACTTTGCCCTGGCATTGATTGTGGGTGTGGGTGTGGGTACTTATTCCTCCATCTATATCGCTTCCAATATGCTGATCTACATGAGAATCAGCAGGGATGACCTGATTGTTCCCGTGAAGGAAAATGACGATATTGAGCAGATGCCATAACCCATAGAATTGCAAAGATTAAAAACCGGCGCTTATGCCGGTTTTTTTTGGTCTATAGTAAATCTGCTTTCAGGCAGGGAGCCAACAATAGACAGTCAAAGAGGTCGCTATGAATACGGGAAGTAGTAATATTGATCCATCTCGTCATTCTCGTCATATTGCAACTAATGGTCGCCAACCTGGCCCAAGTGCACAAGGCTTTATGGCAAGTTTTTTTGGCACCAGGTCGGTTACATCTTCACCAGGCTGTGCTGTGCAAAATCGGGAAGCACTATTGGGTGACAGTTGTCATGAATATCGCCCCGGCCAAAGTGGGTACGGCCTCAGGCATCCAGGCCGCACCATGTCAATACCCTTGGATAATGTTGCAACTGCAGCCAGCAGCCGCATTGAGGCAGAGACTTCAACAACACAAACCGGTGGCAGCAGATTTAACACCAATAAGTACGAAAATGATTGGCTTGATGGGCCTGAACCTAACAGTGTGGTGGTGAGCAGGGGAACGGGGTTTCCCTCCCCATATGTTTGTTTGACTGGCAGAGAAGGTTTCATCCATACGGTAAAGGTGTCGTACCGCAATGATGTTGAACCTCAAACTGCCTATTTAACCATGCCAATGAGACAGAATTGCAAACTGAAATCGTCCGACACTTTGGGGATTAATATAACGAAGGGGGCGGTAGCCAAAGACTGCTGGGATTCAGTCGCGTTGGATATTCATACGATGCAGGCAGCAAGCTCTGGTCAAACGCGTGGCAAGAAAGCGTCAGTGACCAAGAGCTGGCATGCTATTTCAGACGCATTTCTGCGAATGTGTCACCAATCCGGCTGCCCACTGGAGGACTCCCATTCCTACATATTCACTGATGGTGATCATCGGTTTGTTGCCAGGGTCAAGCTCAGATCTTCTGGCGGTGACCAGGAGTCTACTGCTGGCTTGCTAACCAGCGATGCCCGGGTTACGAGGATTGACGTCAGTGACACGCTAAAGAAACAACTTGACATTGTTGATGTTCCTGCTGCCATTGATATCAAGAAGCTGGCCATAAAGTTTGATTACAATGGCGAAGCTTACGGTATTGGTGGCGCAAACGAAGCCATTCGACAGTTCGTAGATTCGTTTATCAGTCCACGGTTAGTGCCGGAGAAGCTGCAAAATACCATGAAATGCCATCTTACCAGGGGCGGCATTCTTTCGGGGCCTCCGGGTACGGGTAAGACACTGTTTATTCGGGTTATTGAATCCTTGCTCAAGGAAAATGGCTTTACCGTATCGACCAAAATCATTTCCGGACCGGAGGTGTTTAACCGATATGCGGGTGAGTCTGAAAAAAGTGTCCGGGCGATATTTTCCGATGAGGGCCTGGAAAATAAACAGAGTCTGCGTTTAGTGCTGATTGATGAAATTGATTCGATGCTACCGGTCAGGGGCAGGGCAGGGGATAGCGGCATCGGGGATAAAGTTGTCAATCAGTTTCTGACTTGTATGGATGGTTATGACAAGCCAGATAACCTCATCGTGTTCGGCACAACCAATCGGCCAGACCTGATTGATCGGGCCGTGTTGCGTCCCGGGCGCATGGATATGAAAATGATATTTAATTTACCAGAGGCCGATCAGCGTCTTGAGATTTTAAAGATTCAGACCAGGGCATTGTCGGACAGCGGGATGTTGAACCCGGATGTCTCTCTGGCAGAGCTGGCGAAAAATACCGCCGGCTTCAGCGGAGCTGAACTGGGTGCCCTGGTGGAGAAGGCCAGACAATCGGCGCTGCGCAGGGGGCAGGGGCTGACGGAGAGTGACACTTTTTTTCGTCCTCAGGCACTCAGGCAGCTGGAGACTTTGGATGTCTGCATGGCTGATTTCAACTGGGCATTTACCCAGGTTGAGCCGCAGTTTGGGAAAAGTAATTTCATGTCCCTTGAGGGGAAAAGCTTCGAGTATGATGGTTACTCACCAGACATGGTTAGCAAACTCAGGGATACACTGGTCAAGTTCAAGCAGGATGATTCCTGCTCTACCTTGCGCATTCTGATTAAAGGACCCCAGGGCAGTGGTAAATCGACACTGGCAGCCCTGGCAAACAATGAGTTTGGTGAGTTTTGCAGCTATGTGTCAGCCACCGATGTGGTCAAATCCAGGGATCGCACCAAGCCATTAAATGATGTATTTGCTGAGCGACGTAATCATCAGACCAATCGGGATTGTCATTATGTCGTGATTATTGACGATTTTGATACCATGATTAACTTCAATGGTGATCTTTATGATCGTGCCATGGTGTCTGTGTTGGATGCTCATACCAAGCAATCCTTGCAGGGGTTGAAAGGCGGAAAGTTGCTCATCATCGTTACCGCGACAGACCATGGAAATAGAGAAGCCAAGTTTCTTCCACGTCTGTTTTCAGATAGTTTAGTGTTCAAAACAATGGGTAAGGAGAGTTAGCATATATTTCCGTGGGCCTTTCCTGTTATGAAAATCAGCAGGAAAGGTCTGATCATTCCGATAAGTGAGGCGAAACTGCCTCATGCAATCATGCCTTCAGTCACGAAAGGTCTGATACGCTTTAGTACTTCTTTGAAACAGCTACTGTTACCGGCAACAATCTGGTTGTTCTTCATGAAGGTGTGGCCACCTTTGAAGTCACCAACCAGTCCACCGGCTTCCTGAATCATCAGCACGCCTGCGGCCATATCATAGTCGTGCAGGCCGATTTCCCAGAAGGCATCCAGACGACCGGCCGCTACATACGCCAGGTCAAGCGCTGCGGAGCCAGCGCGACGGATGCCTGCGGTATCCCCCAGCAGGGCTCTCATCATGTTCAGGTAGCTGTCCAGATGGTTGATGCCCGGTTTCATGAAAGGGATGCCGGTACCGATCAGCGCGCCTTCCAGATTTCTGCGATTGCCGACACGGATGCGTTTGCTGTTCAGGATGGCACCGTGGCCACGGCTGGCACAGTACTCTTCCTCTTTGAGCGGGTCGAGAATAACCGCATGCTCAAGGCGCCCGCGATATTGAACCGCAATGGACACCGCAAAATGCGGGATGCCATTAATGAAGTTGGTAGTGCCGTCAAGGGGGTCGATGATCCAGAGGTAATCCTTGCCTTCACCCTTGCCTTCACGGTGTCCGCTTTCTTCACCGTAGAAGCCGTGGTCAGGGTAGGTTTTACTCAGAGAGGCGATAATGGCCTTTTCGGCAGCCTTGTCCACCTCGGTTACAAAGTCGTTACGGCTTTTGAATTCGATATTAACGTGATCGAGATCCTGGTAGGCGCGGGCTATGATATCGCCAGCCTGTCGCGCTGCACGCAGCGCCATATTAACCATCGGTTGCATAGGCTTAGTTACATCTGAAATGGGAAAAATCGGGATTGTATCGGATTCAGCGATTCGTTTGTATCCAGTAACGGGAAAGCCATCTCTCCTGCTCCGCCATCCAGACCGTGAAACTGTCTCTGCCAGCAGGCAATAACAATTTCGGGCGGATTCTGACAGGATGCGCTATAGCTTGCAATGGTACCCCTGGATTTTACGACAGGTTTGGCATTGGCCGTAATTTGAGTAAACTGATCGGCTGATCCTAATTAAAGCCAGAGATTCCTGCGGTGCCCGACAATTTTTCCGAGAACATTGCCATAATACTGGTCAACCCTTCCCATCCCGGCAACATCGGGGCTGCTGCCCGTGCCATGAAGACCATGGGGTTAAGCCAGTTGTGTCTGGTCGCGCCAGATGAGTTTCCATCGGGTACCGCAACAGCACTGGCTTCTGGCGCTGACGATATTCTGAACAATGCCAGGGTTTGTGCAACATTGGATGAAGCTCTGGGGGGGTGCCAGTTTGTGGTGGGTACCAGCGCCCGGGTAAGAGGTGTTTCTCTCCCGCTGGTGGACCCTCGAACATGCGCCCGGAATATTATTGACGAAGCAACGACCCATAAGGTTGCCCTGCTGTTTGGCCGTGAAGATAAGGGCCTGACCAATGAACAGTTGCGCCGCTGTCATCTGCAGGTTCATATTCCAACCAATGAAGCGTTCAGCTCACTCAACCTCGGGGCTGCGGTGCAGGTGCTCTGTTACGAGTTGCGGATGATGCAGTTGATCAGTACTGATGCCCTTGAGATGCCCCGGCTCCGCAGCCATGAGTTGGCCAATATGGAGGATATGGAGCGTTACTTTGAGCATTTGTATCAGGTGTTGCTGGCGATTGGTTTTCTTGATCACAGCAGCCACGAGAAGATTATGGCCAAATTGCGTCGTCTTTATGGGCGGGTTCGTCCGGATCGTGTTGAACTGAGTATTCTTCGGGGGATTTTGTCAGAAACCCAGCGATGTCTTGCCACGAAAGAAACAGATTAAATAGAGCAGTGATGAAAGCTTCCGGGTATTTTTGACTTGCTGATTATAAGTAGTTAACCAAATGAAATCATATTTTCTGACTAAGTGGCCAGTCACTCT
>NZ_JAHHPO010000725.1 GCF_024606365.1 Endozoicomonas sp. ONNA2 | reverse complement strand
CCACCCTCAGAGATGAAAAATGGTTAAGCAAAATATTTTTCACGGCAAAGAGCACAAAGGAAAAGAAAAGCTCTTCTTAGTGCTCTTTGTGTGCCTTGTGGTTCCATCGCAGGGAGCCTTAAAGCCTACGTATGGCAAGGCTTTCACTCTTAAGTCCGTGCCATTGCCATTAATCACTTCTGCATTGGAGCGCTATCAGTTCATCAGAACCCTGTCAGCCCCTCTTGCAGAAGATGACTAGCGCTATACTGCAAGCATTATTACCGTTGGTCGAGTCCTGCAAACCTGATGATCAACAGGGCAAACTGATCATGCTCCTTTTAACCAGCAGAATTAGAGGTACAACGATGCTCCCGGTTGAACGTCGAGAAAATATTCTTGCTTTTGTTGAAGAAAAAGGATGCGCCAACATCGAAGAGATGGCCGAACGTTTCGATGTATCCCAAATGACCATCCGTCGTGATATTCGTACCCTGGAGCAAGAAGACAAGCTGCGCGTGACCTATGGCGGAGCCGTGTCCAAAAGCTTTCTAATGGAAGATATTCCCTACGAAAAGAAAAACGCGGTGAATATAGAAGAGAAAAAATCCATCGCCCATGAAGCCCTGAAGCAGATTCGCGAAGGGCAGATTGTTCTGTTGGACTCCGGCACCAGTACAATGGCCCTGGCCAAGCTGATGATGCGCATGAAGGTCACTGTGATCACCACTGACCTGAAAATTGCCCTGCAGCTGTCAGACTCTTCAACGGTCAAGGTATTCACCACCGGTGGTATCGTCAGCGCTATTACCAAGGCACACACGGACGTTGCTGCACTGTCATTTTTGGACAGTATTAATGCGGATATCGCCTTCCTGGCCACCAACAGCTGGAGCCTGAACAATGGCGTGACCACGGCCTCCAACGATCACTACTATGTCCGTCGCAAAATGATGGAACGGGCCAATAAAACCGTATTGCTGGCGGATTCCAGTAAATTTGGCGCCTCCAGCATGAAAACCATTGCCCGTCTCGAAGAGCTGGATTGCATTATCACCGACAGCAAGTTTGATGAAGAAAATCTGGCGGCGATTCGCGCAGCCGGTGGCAATATCATTCTGCCATCCTGATCAGATAGCGTTTTTCGGGAGCCTTGTGGCTTCCTTTTTGCCGTAAAAATCCCTGACTCCAGCCAGCTATTATTGCAGGGAACAACCATTCCCGATTGAGTTGCCAACTTTCTTCTTACTGCGTTACACAAGTTATCTTCTAAAAAATCTCCAGGTTGGGAACGTAAATAATTGATGCAGGATTGCTCGAATTCGGTCCATTCTTGAGTGCCAACTATTTTGAATTTATGAATCAAAGCTTCAGATGAGGTTTCACGATTGATACTTGATATAAGTAGTTAACCAAATGAAATCATATTTTCTGACTAAGTGGCCAGTCACTCT
>NZ_JAHHPO010000724.1 GCF_024606365.1 Endozoicomonas sp. ONNA2 | reverse complement strand
ATATATGATTTCTATGGTTAGCTACTTACCACTAAGCTGCCAAATCGGAGCAGAGAATTTCCACAATGGCATCGGCTTCACGGAGTGAACGGATTCGCTCAAACAAATTCTGAGCTTCCGGATACGCCTTGCGCAGATAATTGAGCCACTGCTTCAGTCGGGAAGGATGGTACTGCCATTTGCCATTCAGACGATCTCTGTCGCTTAATTGTAGCATAAGCTGCAATACACAATGCCAGTTCATCGGACTGACCGACTCCCGAATCATGGTGGTGATATTCGGCGTGACCAGCGAAGGCCGCCCTACCATAAGATCAGAGCAGCCTGAGACTTCCCGGCAGCGTCTGGCATCCTCATGATTCCAGATCTCCCCGTTGGCGATCACCGCAATGCCCAGGTTCTCGCGAATTTTGCCAATGAATTCCCAGTGGGCCGGGGGCCGATAACCTTCTGCCCGGGTCCTGGCATGCACCGCCAACTCTGAGGCTCCGGCCTGTTCAACCGCACGGGCATTTTCCAGAAACAACGACTTGTCCTCATAACCCAGACGAATTTTGGCCGTCACCGGCAGCTTCGCAGGCACCGCTTCGCGAACGGCCCTGACGATACTGAACAGCTGATCCGGCTCCCGAAGCAGAATCGCCCCGCCCCGGCTTTTGTTGACCGTTTTTGACGGACAGCCGAAGTTGATGTCCACCCCCGGCGAACCAAGCGCCACTGCACGCTGGGCATTCAGTGCCATATATTCGGGATTACTGCCCAACAACTGTAGACGAACCGGTGTACCATTCGATGTTTTTGCCCCCTGCAGCAGCTCCGGACAGGTGCGGTAAAACACCCGGTTTGGCAACAAGGCATCGGTTACCCTGACAAACTCGGTAACACACAGATCGAAGGTATTGATGCCGGTGAGCAGATCCCGCATATCGTGGTCCATAACGCCTTCCATCGGCGCCAGTATCAACCGCATGGTATGCCTCTGGAGTGAAAAACCGCCAATTCTACCGTCATCAGGCCTGCATAACAAAATAGTCACTGATTCACGCGGGAACCAACAAGCTGTGCTGTGGTCAATAGTCTGGAAGGCAGCCCCTGTCTGTCATCGGTTGCTTATATGGATACATAGTATTGGTTGATAACATCAGTCAGCTGTTTTTTTAACATACCTGCCAGAGTCAGTTATGGACAAAATCAATAATCCATCAAATTCCCTGCAAGCCCCTGATCTGAACCCACAACAGCCAGTGCCTGAGACCGGACCCGAGGCTAACGGAGAA
>NZ_JAHHPO010000723.1 GCF_024606365.1 Endozoicomonas sp. ONNA2 | reverse complement strand
GGTGGCGGCGATATCCTGAAAACCTGCCTGCAAGTGCTGTCGTCCGCTTACCGGCCTGAAGCCTGCCCCATCGGGCAGGTAAAAGCCATGGCACTGATCTTGCCGCAATGCATCCATTGCCGGTTGGGGGGCGTAGTATTCAGCCACTCAACGCTTGATGACGATACCATGCAGGTGGACTATACACTGGGTCAACCCCGTGCCGGACAATCGGGCACCCAACCCCATCGCTATACGATCAGGCGCTGGGGTGGCGAAGACAGTGAACTGGATTACCAGTTTACCCCGGGAGACATTGCGACACAGCTTGCCCTGGTAAAAGTTACCCATGAAGAGGGTTATCTCGAACAGGCCACAGCAGCAACCACAGATACAAAAGAACACCTGCTTGCTGATGCAACATTGAAAAAACTACTGCAATATGCACAAAACCTGGAGGATATTGTCTGTTGCCCGGTGTATTTTACGTTCGGTGTGGGTGACGGGCCGGCACCTTACCTGTTCCAGTTCCGGCCAGTAACCCGGTCGCAGGGCAGCACCCATTCCCCGGCAGAATCTACGGCCCTGCCCCTGGCGGAAGGAATCATGGTCAGTGAAGGTTGCCCCAGTAGTTTATCCCGGGTGGCAGGCAGTTTTGCCGACCGCCCCGGGGCCTGGCTGCTGACAGAGGACCAATCCAACAGCACCACTGCCGACCCGGATAGCATCAGCTCCCCCACCAACGGTCCTGCAGAATCACCAGACTTCACCCGTGTCGACGAAGGGTTTGGCTGGATAAATCAACAAACTGCCAGATTGCTGGACTATTTTCATGCCGACCGGTTAATAAGCCGCTGCCTTGGCCCCGGGCAAAGTAAGGCAGTCAGCATGTCACCAAACAGATCGATGCTATTACTGCAACTGGCTTTGGAAATCCTGTCACTAAAGGAGAGTTTGCACCAATTTGTATCCGGTTATCGTCGTTTTTTAGATCTGGCCACCGGGTGCAAGGCGGGTGCAAGACCGTCGGAAGTCCAGTCCTTTATCAATGAACTCCCATTTCTTAAAGAACAATGGCGATGCCTGGAGGATGCCATTAATGACCTGTACCCAAAAGTGGTCACACCGCTGATTACCGACCAGGAATTACCCGAACAGCCCCCGAAATTCAGGCATTGGCTGAGAGATTGCCAGGCCCTGGGGGATGCTTTACAAAAACTGAACCAGCCTGGAAAAGTGTGCGATATACATTCTGCCCGCGACCTGATTTACTGGCTTCATCAGCGATTTATCAGCGCTCTCCCCCCAGTGGCTGAAGCATCCGATCAGGGAGAAATCACCAAAATTGCCAAAAAAGTTAGAGATAGAACGCAGATCGATCTCCTCCCCCAGGGTGTTTCTGGACTTTTAAACGACAATTACAAATCAATACTGGCCAAAGTTAACGCACAAATGCTTTGCATGCTTAATATGGTGGCTGCTGCCAATATTAAAGTGGCCCTCGGAACACTCGTCTACACCATAACGATGATGGAACAGGCCGAAGGTGTTAAGAACCGTACACTTACCCTCCACATCGCTGATGATTTTTCCCGGGACAATATTGACCTGCAAGGTAGATTGAAGCGTTTCTGGTTTTTGGTCCAGACACTGCGCTGTGCATCAATTGAAATAGATTCACAGCCAATGGCGATCAGTTTCAATCAATGCGAAGGAACAATGACCATAGAATACACCCGGGTTAATTCCACATTGGCGTTAAAAGCGGGCTTTGTGACCTTGATGTACATTCTGTCAGGAATGGAATGCATGGACGTATCAATCAACAAATCACAGCCTGAAAAGATTCACACCATTAAAGACATTTTTTGTCAAAATCCAAAGATTCTATTCCCGCGACAATTTCCTGGTGCTGTTCATTCATTAACTTTTCACACAGCATTTTATTACCTGACCAATGTTCTTTAAAATTGGTTTCTCACTGGTCTTCACGTTTATGATGATTTTGGGGGTGATGACAAATCGCTCATACGTTTGAAAATAATTCTCACTGAATTAACACTTAATCATCAGTCCGTTGTTCGAACCACTTTGAAATTATCCCAGGCCTGGGAGGTTGGCATTACTTCCAGACTGTTGATATTGATATGCGGCGGCTGCCGGGCAATCCAGAGGATAATGTCAGCAATGTCCTCCGGACGAAGCGGGTTCACGCCTTTATAGATACTGTCGCTTTTCGCCTGGTCCCCCTTAAAGCGCACCAACGAAAACTCGGTCTCACACATGCCCGGCTCAAGGCTGGTCACCCGCACGGCGCTGCCCGCCAGGTCACAGCGCAGGTTACGGGAGAACTGGGCGACAAATGCCTTACTTCCTCCATAGACATGACTGCCCGGATAAGCCCAGTTAGCGGCCACCGACGCCAGGTTAATGATGGAGGCTTTGGGTTGCTCACGCAGAATAGGCAGCAACTTGTGGGTCACATTCACCAGCCCGGTCACGTTGGTATCAATCATGGTGTGCCAGTCTGTCAGGCTGGCCTCCCAGGCCGGCCCGGCACCCAGGGCAAGACCGGCATTATTGACCAGAACCTCAATATTCCGAAAGTCGTCTGGCAGTGAATCCACCATATCGGACACCGCCCCGGTATCGCGAACGTCCAGGGTGACACTGTGAACCGGTACTTGAGGCACCAACTCTTCCGCTAATGCCTCAAGCCGTTCTGAACGACGGCCGGTGATGATCAGGGAGTAGCCATGTCGGGCAAATAGCCGGGCAGTGGCCAAACCAAAACCAGAGGTTGCCCCTGTGATCAAAACAGTGGATGAACTCATTCTGCGTGACTCCATTACATTTTTACTGTGGCAGTTTACAACCGTTTTATCCGGGTACCTTATAAACCGCCTTCATCAGTAGATGCAATGCCTATGGTACCCTCACAAAATAGGGCATCGCTGCAGATCCTCCGCCTTTTTTGCCCCTCTGGCAAGCAGGAGTTCTGCACATCGGTCGCGACCTTCACTGATGGCCCAGTCCAGGGGCGTAAAACCTATTTTATCGATGACATTGATATTCAGTTCCGGGTGAGTGAGCAGCAACTCCAAGCTACGAGCCTTGCCCATTTGGGCGGCGCAACTCAGAGGGGTTTTGCCAAAATTATTTTTGGCATTGACAAGCACTTTGCTGTTTTTGAGTAACGCTTGCACACTGCGGGTTTTCTCACCTTCGGCGGCGATGTGCAACGGTGTTTTGCCGCAAAAATCGGTGGCATTGGCATTCACTTTCCTGTGAGTGAGCAGTTCATCCAGGATATCGCTTCTGTTCTCACTGGCTGCCATGTGCAGAGGCGTGCGGCCTGCATTAGCGATGGCATTGACATTCACCTCTTCAGTATTGAGCAGTACCCTCAGGCTTTTGGCGCATCCTCTTTCGGCGGCGCAGTGCAGGGGGGTCTAGTTGATGATATTAGCGCCATTAACCCTTGCCCCGAAGTCGATAAGTAGTTTCAGGCAGTTGCTGCTATCGTTATAAACAGCCAGGAGCATGGGCGTGTGACGGAAAATACCGACGGCATTGACATTCGCCTGGCAGTTAATCAGTCGTTGCGCGCAGCCAACGTTATCGTTCATGCAGGCCTCGTGCAGGGGGGTGTAGCCGCAATCATTACCGACATTGACCTTTGCGCCGAAATCAATCAGTAGTTGCAGGTAATCCTCTTTGCCCTCGAAGGCGGTTGTATGCAGGGGCGTTTGGCCCATCTCATTAGTAACATTGACATTGACACCGGCCTCGCACAATCGTTTAAAACCTGCAAAATTTTCTGTCTCCAAAGCGATAAAAAGCAAGTGGCCATATTCGTGTATGTTGACACCACGTTCACTGCTTATCTTCAGACTCTGTTCGAGGGCTTGCATATCTCCAGCGTGAAGGGCGCTTTCCAGTGCAGGGCTAACAGACGATGGCCCGGATTGACGGGGAAGCGACGACCGGGGTTGCTGTTGACATTCGACACAACCCCTTTGATTCAGTTTGGGGTGCTCCTGATCCGAGGTATGGTCAATATGATCAGGATGAAGCTGCCGTCCATCCTGACCAGACATTTCGACCCGCGACCAGGAAGCAAATTGCCCGGCAGCATTGCCATCTTCGCCCTGGCGGGTAATGCTATTAAACGAAGGATTGTTGATGTTACCCCTGACACTTTCCATTTTCACACCTCTGTTCGCGATTCGCGGTTTGGAATTTTTCTTTCAGACAATAAACAAGAGATAAAATTCCATCATAACGAGTGCCTCTGTAGAGACACTATCAGCATGGGTTATACCGCAAAGGCATGAGTGAGGCGTGTTGCCAGAAATATTGCCAATAAAAAAAGCCGGGCTCAAAGAGCACCGGCCTTAACTTCATTAAAGCCAGGGTTTAGCCCAATGCCACCGACTTAAGCTTAAAAGCCCCGTAAACAGGGACATTGATATAGGTTGACAGATTTGAAATCGAACCACAAATGCCCATGGCGCGTGAAAATATTTTGCGCCACCCTCAGAGATGAAA
>NZ_JAHHPO010000722.1 GCF_024606365.1 Endozoicomonas sp. ONNA2 | reverse complement strand
AAATTGGTAAAATTCTTCCGGTGCAATCAAAACCTTACGGATTCAGGTAATAATTAAGACAGAACAGACTTGAACGTATAACTACCCAGCAGCTTTTCAAATTGGGCCTTGTTTGTCGTATCACATTCACCCAGATTGATATCTGCCAGAACACCGTATTTGGGGTCCTGTTTTACCACCACTGTTACAGGCACTTCCGGTCGCTCCTTCATGGCCAGGGCAGTGACACACTTTTCAATTTCCTGCATTTCAAGTTTGGGCTTGAATACCTTGCCAATGGCGGTTAATGGTAGCTCCCTGACCCTGTGGACGGCTTTTGGGATAACGGCTTTTTCCTGAATCTCTTAACTGGCAAAAGCCAATAGCCCTGCGTCTGAAACCTGGCTGTTATCTGCTATCTGTACATAGCAAACCGGCACTTCACCGGCATGGGCATCCGGTCGACCAACGGCTGCTGCCAGGGTGACGTCGGGGTGTTTGCACATGGTTTCTTCAATCAGTTTTGGTTCAATGTTATGGCCACCTCGAACAATCAGCTCTTTTTTACGACCGGTCAACCAGAAGTAACCGTCGGCATCCTGCCGCGCCAGATCGCCGGAATTGAGCCATGTGTCGCCATGCTCGTCAGTGACCCACAGGCCCTCATTCTGATGTTCCAATTGGTAACCCAGGGATAAATTGGGGCCTTTCATGATCAGTGCGCCAATTTCATCGGTATCGCAAATACGTACCACTTTATTGTCTTTCAGCTCGGCACAAACCATTTGTTGATATGGGATGCGTATACCAATAGAGCCGATCTTTTTCTTGCCGTGCAATAAATTCAAACTGGATGCACAGGTGGCTTCTGTTAACCCATAACCTTCCAGGATTTCAACGCCGGTAGCCTCCTGAAATGAACGGGCCACTTCTACGGGCAATGGTGCAGCGCCGCAAATCGCTGCATCTAATGATGATAAATCTTTACCTTTGGCGGGATAGTTCATCAGGGTCGAATATACCGTGGGCACACCACTGAATGCCGAGACTTTAAAGTGCTCAATGATATCCCGGAAATTCGGAAAAACACCGTCGCCACGGTAGCCCTGTGGCGTGCAGATCACGATGGAGGCACCGATCATCAGCGGCACCAGGCCAGTGACCAGGGCACCATTGACATGGAACAAGGGCAAGCCCCCCAATATGGATTTATCCGCTGTCATGGTACTTTGACTCATCATCTGCAATGAGCGGGCATTAAACAGTTCATTGGGCAATCTTCGGCAAACCGGTTGTTCCACCGGTACAAAACAGGGATGAAATGGTCTCTTTGGTGAACTGTCGATCGAACATTAATTGATCGGCATTTTGTTTCTTGATGCCTTGCGTAAAGTTGTAATAGGTTTTACCCCCGGGCATGGTGATGGACTTACGCATCTTTCGTTGAATCATTCTGGCGATGGGGCCAGTGAGTCCCTGCACATAGTGTGCGATGTCTACACCGATAACATGTTCAACACTGGTTAACAATAATGGGTTCCAGCCTGGGCCATAAATAATAGGCGTTTGAAGGTGCGGCAGTCATCAATCATAAGTGTTGATATTTGATCTCTCCTTTCTCAGATAATGACTGATCTGGCCTGAGAGTTATTGCCAGAAATGTTCCGGGCTGGCAGCATTTGCCGCCAGCCCGGAGGGAAGAAAATATCAGAACTGTTTGAGAATCTGCTCAACACTGTTCGCCGCATCGCCAAACAGCATACGGGTGTTCTGGCGGAAGAACAGTGGGTTTTGCACACCCGCATAGCCGGTAGCCATCGAACGTTTGAAGACAATGACTTCGTCGGCTTCCCAAACCCGCAATACTGGCATGCCGGCAATGGGGCTGTTGGGATCTTCGGCGGCCGCCGGGTTCACTGTGTCGTTGGCACCGATCACCAGAACCGTGTCGGTATCGGCAAAGTCATCGTTGATTTCATCCATCTCTTCCACGATGTCATAGGGCACTTTTGCCTCGGCCAACAGGACATTCATATGACCCGGCAGCCGACCGGCCACCGGATGGATACCAAAACGTACCTTGATACCCCGCTCCCGCAGCTTATTGACCAGATCACGAACCGGGTGCTGGGCCCGGGCAACCGCCATACCATAGCCAGGGGTGATAATGACACTGGCAGAGTCCTTCAGGCGCTCTGCCACCTCTTCTGCGCTGATTTCAGTATACTCACCCTGATCACCACCTTCGACGATCGTCCCTTCGTCGGTACCAAAGCCACCCAGAATCACCGAAATAAACGAACGATTCATCGCCGCGCACATCAGGTAAGAGAGTATGGCACCGGAAGAACCCACCATGGCACCGGTAATGATCAGCAGGTTGTTGCCCAACATAAAACCGGTCATGGCAGCCGCCAGTCCGGAGTATGCGTTCAACATGGAGACCACCACCGGCATATCGGCGCCACCAATGCCCAGCACCAAAGTAACACCAAAGGCAAAGGCCAGGAGAGTGACCAGCAACAGGGCCAAAATGCTGTGCTGCTGCACATAGACAACACCCATCAACACCGCCAGGCCAAGGATGGCCAGGTTGGTCCAGTGCTTGCCGGGTAGTGCAACCGGACGGCTGGAAATCCTGCCATGAAGCTTCAAGGCTGCCACCACCGAGCCACTGAACGTCACTGCACCAATGATAATCCCGATAAAGATTTCACAGCTGTGAATCAACTGCTCAGTGGACCTGACCAGATCTTTAAACTGACCAGCCAGTGAGTCATTGGCTTCCACCGCACTGGCAAAACCAATCAACACGGCCGCCAGACCACCAAAGCCGTTCAGTATGGCCACCAGCTGTGGCATCTCAGTCATCTGGACTCTGATCGCCAGGTAAAGGCCAACCCCGGCACCAACGATCATGCAGAGCGTGACCAGGGTAATACCGGCAGTATGGGCATGGGCAAGGGTGGCCAGCACGGCGACCACCATCCCGGCGATGCCGTAAATATTGCCGTTTTTCGCGGTATCCTGACGACTAAGCCCGGCCAGGCTCATGACAAACATCAATGCGGCGGCCAGATAAGCCGCCACCAGTAATCCTTCAGACATTGCGAGCGACTCCTGTTAACCCAAACGGAACATCTTGAGCATCCGCTGGGTAACAGCGAATCCACCAACAATATTGATGACAGCCACCGTGATGGCGATACCCGACAGGGCAAGTACGATATTACTGTCACTGCCCATCTGAACCAGACCACCGACCACCACAATACCGCTGATGGCATTGGTGACGCTCATCAACGGCGTATGCAAAGCAGACGTCACATTCCAGATAACGTAATAGCCGACGATGGAGGCGAGGACAAACACGGTGAAATGTTCCAGGAAACTGGGGGGGGCAGAGTTGGCCACACAACCAAACAGCGCAGCACCAACAGCCATCAGCACCGGCTTCAGCCAGGGCCCGGGTTTTGGTTCTTTTTCAGGCGTGTTAGCCGCAACCGGTTCAGGTCTGGCAGCCGGGGCAGCACTGACTTTCACCGGTGGTGCTGGCCAGGTGATGCTGCCATCACGGATGACGGTCAGGCCACGGATAACCTCATCATCAAAGTTGATATCAAGCTGGCCATCCTTGTTTGGACAGAGCAGCTTCAGCAGATTGACCAGGTTAGTGCCGTACAGTTGTGATGACTGGGTAGGCAGACGACTGGGCAGATCGGTATAACCGATGACTTTTACGCCATGGGCGACGGTGATCTGATCCTTGACGGTGCAGGCACAGTTACCACCGGTCTGGGCGGCAAGATCGACAATAACACTGCCAGGTTTCATCGCCTTTACCATCTCTTCGGTGATCAACTTTGGGGCCGGTTTGCCGGGAATAAGCGCTGTGGTGATGATGATATCCACTGCTTTGGCCTGCTCCATAAAGAGCGCCATCTCGGCATCGATAAAGGCCTGGCTCATCTGCCTGGCATACCCGTCGGAGGAGTCCTGCTCTTCTTCGTAATCCAGCTCAAGGAACTCGGCGCCCATACTCTCAACTTGTTCCTTGACCTCAGGCCGGGTGTCAAAGGCACGCACAATGGCCCCCATGCTGCCCGCTGCACCCAGGGCAGCGAGGCCAGCAACACCGGCACCGATCACCAGCACCCTGGCCGCCGGAATTTTACCGGCCGCAGTGATCTGACCATTAAAAAAACGGCCAAACTCATGGGACGCTTCAACCACCGCACGATAGCCACCAATATTGGCCATTGAACTCAGGGCATCCAGAGACTGTGAGCGCGACAGGCGCGGTACGCTGTCCATTGCCAGAATATTCACACTTCGCTGGCCAAGCTTGTGCATCAGCGATGCATTCTGGGCTGGCCAGATAAAGCTGGCCAGGGTAGCGCCATCCCGGAGCAGGGCAATTTCATCATCAACCGGCGCGTTAACCTTGAGGATAATGTCTGAATTCCAGACCTCATTTCGATCAACCACCCGGGCGCCAGCCTTCGTATATGCATCATCTTCAAAGCTCGCTTTTACCCCTGCACCTCGTTCAACAAGGACGTCAAAACCGAGCTTCTGCATCTTGTCCACGGTATCGGGTGTTGCAGCAACGCGATTCTCGTTTTCCTGGATCTCTCCAGGGATCCCTATGCGCATAACGTTCACCGGAAGCTAAATTAATAGACCTGAATTCGCACCATAAATGCATAACCTCTGTAACCAGAGGGTTGCCACAGAAATACCTTTGAAATGA
>NZ_JAHHPO010000721.1 GCF_024606365.1 Endozoicomonas sp. ONNA2 | reverse complement strand
CCACGCCTGCGCGGCCCGGCCCGATTAGGCGATGCTTTACGACGGGTTTGGTAAAACATGGGTGGAACTGTTACGGGAGCAGCAACTATATCATCGGAAAAACCTGTGTCAAAGCCTGGCAACTCCGCTGAACACCGCGTCAACATTGAGCTTCGCCGATTTTCACTGGTAACCGTTAACGACTGTAAATCGCCTGTTAACCAGCGTTTAAACCCAATGTCATTGATCAGACATTAACAGGTACATTTACTACCTGAGATACAATTCAAAAATCATTTTCTCCGCCGTACAGTCAAAATCAAACATGGCATCAATGGTGACACTGCCCTTATGGTGATTCACCATTTTCTTTATCTGGCAGTGGTCAGAAATACTGTTCGCCAGTGCTTCCATCTTTGCCATCTGATCATTTGCCTGTTGTTCAGTATCGCCTTTGATGCTCATTACCAAGTGGGTATCCCCGGGTACAATCACCTCGCCAATCTCAACACAGTGATCGATACCAACTTCCAGTTCAGCGGTGGTTTTCTCCATGTCAGGCCTCCTGTTGAATGCCAGATAATGATATGCAAACTGTGGTTTTCTGAAAAAAACCCAACAATAAGATAGATTTTTAAATCAATTAGCTATAAATAGTTAGCCATTACTGCAAGCATCCACTAATCATCTTAAACTACTTTCACCCACCGTTAATAACATTTTGATTCTAATAAGTTAAAAAACAAAACATTAGTTCATTTATCAGTTAAATTGGCAAAAATCCCGGCACAACAGCACTGGAATTGACTGGATAAGTAAAAACCAGAAAAAAATGGAACCATATTACAAATTATTGGTCAAAAAGAATAACACCCGGATCTTATGAAATGGGAATCGACACAAAAATAGCAACAACCGAATCATATAAAAAAATCAGATATATACGGAAGTTATCAGGAACCAGTCAATGTCGAACACAATATCAACTGTAATGAATCAAAAAAAAACTGAGTATCCTCAAGAAACCTCTGTTGTTCCCGGGTTTTTGAGTACTCCGGTTAGTGTTTCCAACATTTCAAGCTATTTTTTGTCTTCTCAGGAAAGCAGCCATCTGCCTGAAAAAATTTCTTCATACAACATATCACTCCTTGAAATGGACGGTTTTATCGTCGTATCTTTTGCTTCAGACCAGGTGACTCATCCTGGTGAAACCACGACAGTAGCAGAACCCGCATCAACAGGAGATTCTGCCCAATTAGAATGCTGCTTTCCCGTTGATGATCCGCAACGATTCTATTCATTCTGGCATAATAATAATGCATCCCGGGATAAATCCACTGATTACACGCCCTTATCGTTGAATGTCAAGGATACATTATGTGTGTCTATTGGGGATGATAGCGAAGCAGATGATCAATTTTTCGAAGAAACGATGCCTGTTAATGCCCCTGACAGCATAATTCCTCCCAAGAGTCTGCCCTGCTTTGATACTAACAGTATGATTTACATTCCTGAGGAGTCAGAACAACTGGATATTCATACTGTTGACATCATTAAGGGCAGTGAGCTTGCAAATCAGCTTGGCACTTCGGGTAAAGTCACCGTTGACAAAGTGTTTTATCAAGAAGGAACCGGTGCTATTTACGCCCGGGTAACGATCAATGGCATAGAACAGTTATTGACTCTTTTTTATATCAAAGTAGAAACCAACCTCGAGCTTCCGGTCACCCAATATCAGCTGGATTCGTATCTCTCAGAGACAAAAGATGAGTATGCTCCTCACTATGAATTCTTCAGGAAGGAGTTAAAAAATCGTTTCAGCACAGAGGTAATGGGAACGAAAAACAATAAAATCGAAGAACATAAATGGCGAATGAAATTATTAAGAAAAACGATACCAAAATATATGTATCCAAAAACCATAGCACCGGTAAAATATTATTGTTGCAATCAGGGCATCAGCGGTATCACTAATAAAAAAGGAATTGACGTCATTGAAGCGGTCAAGATGAGAATGTTTCACCAAGAGGAGAAATTGGTTAACCCAAAAGGGCCTCGGTTGAAACACCAGGATAAAGAGTCAGCACTCAAACACGTCGCGGAACAAAAAAGCGTGCTGGCGGCCAGTCAACGTGATGCCAAAAAACTGAAAATACACTTTGACGAGTCACCGAAGGTTACTTTGTCCCAAAGACAAGCAGAAACAGTCAAGATGCTAAATGAAAAGAGGGTAATGGCCAAAAAGGCAAGGATTGATATCGGAACTCATAAGGATATTGTCACATTTACACGCGATGCCCGGGTTCTTTTAAAATTTTGAAAAAATGCCGCAATCCTTTAATGCCAAGGTTTTCTGCGATTTCATTCATACATTAATACGGCAGAAGCGGGCAATTTAAACGACAATATTTATATATAGCTTACATAAATCAGGCACTAAGGCCTTTCAATTTCTCTGAAGTCCTTGATAACCTGAGAAAATTCAATTTTTTAATATTTATTTCAAACCCGTGTATTGCGTCATATTAGTGTGATAAAGCATTAAGTAGCTGGCCATATGGAATCGTATATTTCTGGCTACTTGGGCTGGTACTA
>NZ_JAHHPO010000063.1 GCF_024606365.1 Endozoicomonas sp. ONNA2 | reverse complement strand
TTCACCAACATGGTTCTACAGCCAGCTGCAACTTTATCGACTGAAATTCTCTTGATATCGACTTCACACCACTAACCGACCTGCCACTGGTTAACAGCCTGGTCTCCGGTCGTTACCATAAAACGCAGTCCCGCTTTATGAATCTGGCACCGGCCAGGCAACTGGAGCTGCTGGAGACTCTGGCCAGCCAACCCGACTATCTGGGTCTGGATCATTTTGCAGAACCCCTGGCCCGGTTGGAGGTCGATTTCGCCAAAGCGACACAGGCGCCATCGGCTATCCCGGAAGGCCCGGATCAGCCTTCGGACAGGCAGTCCCCCGATTGGCAAACTTTCCAGCTGAACCAGCAAGCCTGGAAACTGTTTACCCATCTGCAATTCGGCGATCAGATCAACGACGCCCGGTTGCAGGAGGAAGTGATCGCCCAGATAGCAAGGACCAGTTTGCAGGCGCTTAAGGGCAAAACAACCGGTCAGTGGCAACAGACAGTGACAAGGCAAATGATCAGGGAGTTTGCCGACTTTCGTAACGACCCGGCTGAAGCCAGCTGAAAAATCAGTCATTCAATCAATTTCAGGGTTAACCACTATGAATCATCCAGGAGGCTGTCCGAGAATAGCGCCCGACTGGGCGTCCCCGTAGCGAGGATTGCGAGAAATTGAGGCTAAAAATTTCTGATTCTGAGGAGAATAGCGGGGCTATTTGACGAAGAAGCAGGCATCACTCTCCAGAACGTTGCAATACAGATAGGGAATATCTTTACTGCCGTCTTTGTTTTTAAAAACTTATTGAATAGCAGTACCCGGAAAGCCCGGGGCGGTAGAATCAGGTGTACTTACGTTTATATTTAAGCAGCTTTAGACGACATCAGGTGGTGTAAGAAGGCGATTAAAGCTCGCTATTATCACTTTATTAGTCATACAACTGAACTTGATATAACGAAGCGTTTCTATTTCCAGCAATTCCCGATAAATTGATTACCATCAATGATATCAAGGGTTAGAGGG
>NZ_JAHHPO010000062.1 GCF_024606365.1 Endozoicomonas sp. ONNA2 | reverse complement strand
GCCATTGGTTCTATGGCTGAACAGGACCAGCTGTCGTAAGGCTCCGCTTCAGGCCCTGCGAGACAAAACATGAAGCCAAACTCAGGAGTCCGGAAGCGAATTCATAAGTGACTGGATATCAGGTACTGTAAGTCTTGGTTTCCCATAGTACTGATGACAACGGGGAACTTTGCTCGGGAGGACCCGGACGAGGAAAGGGGGCATCATAGTTATTGAACCGTTTGTGGGAAACACAAGAGAGGTACATTGAAACCTTATGTTTGTGTCAACGAAACAGAGACGGATAGCCTCCCAAGGCTTACAGCTTAAAACTTACAGCTCAAAACTTACAACTTTCAGCTCTTCCACAGCTATAATCATCCGTAAATTGTTATGAATAAGGGAGTAAGAGATGAGCAGGAAAGCGTTTGAAGAGCTATTGAAGAGTCATAACGGTCCAGATGAACAGGGTCACGAGTGTATAGACTGGGGTAAGCAACGTGATGAGTGGTTAGGCTTTATTACTCAGTTTTATGAAACCCTTGAGCAATGGTTCAAACCCTACAAAGATGACCACTCTCTTGATTATCAATATAAAGTGCTTGAACTGACCGAAGACAATATCGGTACCTATCAGACCAGACAAATGCTGGTTCAGTTTGCTCAGCAGAACCTTAAGATAACACCCGTTGGCACTCTGCTCATCGGTACTAAAGGGCGTATTGATATGGAAGGTGGCCGTGGGCGTATACAGTTTATTCTCGCCGATAAAAACAGCCATGGCCCTGGTCTTATGACTTCATACTCTGGTCCATCAAGTGAGGAGAGCCAAAAAACCGAAATAGAATGAGGCTGGAAGATTGTACTCAAGGTTTCAAATAGAATTTCGTTTGCTGAATTTAATGAAGACAATTTTTTTGATGCCTTGATGGAAGTAGTGAATGCCTGAGTCTCGTTATAACAAGGCTAAAGGTAAGGTGTCTTTCTCTTTTTCTCATTCCACCATTGATGAGATCGGTAACTATTATGAAGATTGTGAATCTACCTGAAGTTATGCCCGGAAGATCGTTTTATTGGTTACTCAAAAAGCGAACTGGAGATAGAACTAAAAGAAAAAAAAGCCATCCTTGATCGTACTTGCTCCCTTGAGTTATTGGCAGCTTTGGAAGCCCGGTTCAGAATCGATTATCTGATTCGTTGCCAGAACAAGCATAAGGACTTGCTTTCCCAAAAATTTCGGAAAATTCATCAGCACAAAGCCAATAGGGCCTCTTTAACAGATGATATTTTGACAGCGTGGAGATCATTATTCCCGGAGCATAAGACTCGTTTAGATAATTTCCAGAAAGCTATCGATTATCGGAATTGGCTTGCCCACGGTCGATATTGGTTGCCAAAGCTTACACCTCATATAAATGGTGCAGACTACCTTACCATTTATCTTCTAACCGATGATATTTTGACAAACATTGTTTTGATGGAAGCCTGAAGTTGTAAATCTGTAAAGTTAAGAGCTGTAAGTTAAAAGCTTTTTACTTACGGCTTACAGCTTAAAACTTACAGCATCTTTCCAGCAATTCCCGATAAATTGATTACCATCAATGATATCAAGGGTTAGAGGG
>NZ_JAHHPO010000720.1 GCF_024606365.1 Endozoicomonas sp. ONNA2 | reverse complement strand
CTAGAGCAACGCAGGAGCAGTTGCCGCGCAGGGCAGTCTATTCTCGGACAGCCTCTTGGCTACTTACCTGCATTTATTTTACCAACACCATTTCAGCTCTGAATCATCAGGCCGAAAAGAGAAATAGAAGCCTGTAATGGATTCAGGAATGCCTTATCCAGTTTTCCGCCACGTGTTGAGCATAAGAACTATACTCTGCCGCATCTGGATAATGACTCCATACTGCCACGGCAAGAAGTACTCAGGGATCTCCATAGCAGCACATCCTGAAACGAACAATAAGGAGTTATCAAGTTGGCTCAAACATTTAACTATCTCACCAATGCCCTGCAAAGTACCATGGAAAGCGGCAGGCTAATTGATATCCGTGGTCGTGTTACTGAAGTTCAGGGCATGATCATCAAAGCGGCGGTGCCAGGCGTCAAAATCGGTGAACTCTGCGAGCTGGTATCTCCCAATAATCGCGACGACAGTGACCGGAATTCCTACGCTGAAGTGGTGGGTTTCCAGGGTCATGAGACGGTACTTTCCCCCCTGGGTGAAATTATGGGGATCTCCTCCACCACCGAGGTTATCCCAACCGGCAAAGTACATCACGTAGCCGTTGGCCCTCACCTGCTCGGTCATGTGCTCGATGGTATGGGCAACCCATTAAACCCTGACGCCTTTGAGGGCATTGAGCCGGAAGCTCACTATCCGGTGTATACCGATGCCCCCGACCCAATGACCCGAAGAATCATCGACCACCCCATTCCCCTGGGCGTTAAAGCCATTGATGGCGTTCTCACCTGTGGCGAAGGCCAGAGAATGGGTATTTTTGCAGCGGCCGGCGGTGGTAAGAGTACCCTGTTGTCCATGCTGGTCAAGGGAGCAGAAGTGGATGTCACCGTGCTTGCCCTGATCGGTGAACGGGGACGGGAACTGCGGGAGTTTATTGAGCACGACCTCGGGCCGGAAGGGGTCAAGAAATCCGTTATTATTGTGGCGACCTCTGACAAGTCCTCCATGGAGCGTTCCAAGGCCGCCTACACAGCCACAGCCGTTGCCGAGTATTTTCGTGACAAGGGTAAACGGGTTCTGCTGCTGATGGATTCGGTCACCCGTTTTGCCCGGGCCCAGCGTGAAATCGGACTGGCCGCCGGAGAACCACCGACCCGCCGGGGTTTCCCACCTTCGGTATTTGCCACCCTCCCCAAGCTGATGGAGCGCACGGGGATGTCCGATGTTGGCTCTATTACGGCACTCTATACCGTGCTGGTTGAAGGGGACGACATGACTGAGCCGGTAGCGGATGAAACCCGCTCAATTCTCGATGGTCATATTATTCTTTCCCGCAAGCTGGCCGCATCCGGGCACTACCCGGCGATTGATGTGCTGGCCAGTGCCAGCCGTGTCATGAATGCCATTACCACCGAAGACCACCGTGCGGCGGTCAGTCGTGCAAGGGCCCTGATGTCCAAATATGAAGATATTGAGCTACTGGTAAAAGTCGGCGAATACAAACAGGGGGCAGACCCACTGGCCGACGAGGCCATTCAGAAAATTGAAACCATCCGGTCTTTTCTCAAGCAGAGAACGGATGAACTGATGCCTCTCAACCAGACGATTGCCCAACTACAGCAAATTGTAGGTTACTGAAAAGATGCTGCATGATCTGCTGAAAGTTAAAAACATACGGGAGGAGTCGGCTGAACGTGAGGTCAAGCGCTGTCAGCATGAGCTGGAACTCGCCCAACAGGAGGTCGAACAACGCAAGCAGGAAGTACTCAAGCGTCAACAGGCTCTGGAAGAATATATTGTCTGGCGCAGTCAAGAAGAACAGCGGCTATACGATAACATTATGAACACCAGTATTCAGCAGCATGATCTGGATCGGCTGAAGCAGAAAGTTGCCGTGCTACGGGAGAAAGACGCTACCCTGGAGCAGGACATTGTCGATGCAGAACAACGGGTGGCAGAAGCACAAAAACAAGTCGTCCAGGCAGAGCAAGTCCTTGAAACAGCCAGACAAGCTCACTTCAAGGCCAAGATGGCAGTTGAGAAGTTTGAGGAGTTCTGCAAGGTACAAGATGAAGAGGCCGAGAAAGAAGCCAAACGTCTTGAAGATCTGGAAATGGAAGAATTTACCGTCAAATCCAAGGAATAGGAGTGAATCATCATGTCAACACAAGGTGTGAATCACAACACTCAGCCAGCTCCGCCCCCGCAACAGAACGATGCCAGTCAGCAGAGTCGTAAAGTATCCGATAAGCAAGCTAACGACTTTGCTGATCGTATGACCAAAGAAAAGCGTGACAAAGAGAAAAAAGCCGGAGGCGATAAGGAGCAAAGCCTGGAAAGTCTGATGGCTGAGCGGAACAAAAACTCTAAAGATGCCATCAAGGGACACCAGGAAAAAGGTTCCCGTGAAGGTTCCCGAGAAGGTTTCCGAGAAAGTTCTCATGAAGAGAGTGATGAGAATATGTTCCAGACTGCCCGTGACAGCTCTGAGCAGGTCATGGTCAATAACCCTCAGAACCAGATCAAGACCGATGTCCAGCTGCGCGAGATCCAGCAAGCCAGTAGCGTGAAAGAAATTGATACCGCGCTGCAAAAGCTGGCCGATCAAATCCAGGTGTCCGCCAAGGATGCGGTCAATGGCGCAGAGGTTCGTATCTCCCTGAAAGACAGTGTGCTGCCAGGAACCGAGATCAGAATTCAAAGACTCGGTGGCGAGTTGACTGTTACCATGAATACCTCTTCAGCAGAAGCGGGAAATTTTCTCGCCCAGCATGAAGCCAACCTGCAGAAAATGCTGGCTGAGCGATTCTCCAACGACAAGGTTCAGGTGAATATCAACATGTCAGGTGGCGATAACCAGAACGGTGATGGTCGCTCCCGTAACCAGTATGTGGCAGAAGATGATAACGACCAGAACTCTTCCAGAAACGACCGGAAATAGGCTGAACCATGGCAGCAGAAACTCTTGATCTACCTTCTGTCTCACCGTCGCAGCTGCTGCTTGGCCAAATCCTCAGCAACCGACAGACGGAGCTGGCACTGCCAGTTAATGAGACCCGGTGGGACATTTCCCTGAGCAGTATTGCTGCAGAAGCGATGCCTGCCATCTGCCTGCAGCTGGAAATAAATCACCAGCCCGTCTCACTGTACACCGGCAGTGCCTTCATCGACCTGCTCATGCCAGAGACCCTGAACAGTCAGATCTTGCTCAAGCTTCCCCCGGACTTGATGCTGGCTGCCCTGGAAAACAGGCTACAGATTCTGCTTGAGCAACTGATGCAGGGGCTTGGCATTGCCATCAAGTTCATTGGCCTGACACCCAATAAAGACCCATCAAAGCGCGGCGAACTGGCCATGAATATCCGGGTAGCCGGTACCCAATACCCCATTTACCTGGAAAGCACGCCCATTGTTTTTGAGCTGCTCAAACTGCTGCCTGCTCATATTCATGAGCAATCCACCGATATACCTTTCTGGGCAGGCCTGGAACTTGGACGGGCAAAACTGTCTAAAGAGGAAACCAGCGCGCTGGGTGTCGGTGACATTGTATTTTTTCATTACCACGTCACCGGCCAGCAGCTGATCATCAGAGTTAACCCGGATATGGCTTTCGTCGGGGAAGCCGAGGGTTCTCAAATTACCATCAAGCACAGGATGGACCCAATGGAAGACGATCAAGCACATCATGAACAGGGGCCTGTCGACCTGTCCGATATTGAAGTTGACCTTTTATTTGAAGTGGGGCGACAACAGTTCAGCGCACAGCAAGTTCAGTCTCTTCAGCCTGGCCACGTGTTTGAACTGGACCGACCCATCGAACAACCGGTCAAGGTTCGCGTCGGCGGCAAATTGATTGCCGAGTGCCAGCTGGTACAAATCAATAATCGACTGGGTGCACGTATTACCAGAATTGTCGACTGACTGACTCTCTAAACAACAAAGTCTCTTGTTCATACCCGGAGACTGGAAAAGGCGACTATGGAAAGCGGCGCAATCACACTCACCAGTCCATTTTATTTGATGATCCCACTGGCGCTGATGGCGCTGGTGCCCTTTCTGGCGGTTATGGGTACATCATTCCTCAAACTGGTTGTAGTATTTTCCATTCTCAGAAACGCTACCGGTCTGCAGCAGATTCCGCCCAATATTGCCATGAATGCCCTGGCCATTATCCTGACGCTTTATATCATGGCACCGGTGGGTTTTGAGATGTGGGATATCGTTCAGGAGGAGAATATCAGCTTCCAGAACGAAGACAGCCAGGAACTGATGAGTCATATTACTCTGCTCATAGCGCCCTATCGCGAGTTCCTGAAAAAAAATACCACGGAGCGGGAAAGAAACTTCTTTCTGAAAAGTGCCAGAATATTGTGGCCCAAGGCGTACCAGGCACAACTGAGCGCAGATGACCTGGTGGTACTGATGCCGTCCTACTGTATCACGGAACTGACCAAGGCCTTCGAGATCGGCTTTCTGCTCTATTTGCCCTTTATCATTATTGACCTGATCGTCTCTAACATCCTGCTGGCCATGGGTATGATGATGGTGTCACCCATGACCATATCCCTGCCCTTCAAGCTCTTGTTGTTCGTATTGCTCGATGGCTGGACCCGGCTAATCCACGGACTGGTGCTGAGTTATGCATGATCCGCATATATTGACACTCACAGCCCAGGCACTCTGGCTGACCCTGTTACTGTCCATGCCACCGATCATCGCGGCATCGGCGGTTGGTCTGCTCATCAGTCTGATTCAGGCACTGACCCAGATCCAGGAACAGACCCTGCCGTTTGCCTTCAAACTCATCGCGGTTATTATCAGTATCTTCCTGACATCCCGCTGGATAGGTATCGAGGTTTATAACTACTCGCTGGCTATCATGGAAATGCTTGAAAGGCTCTGACAATGCTCCTGCCCATTGATGATCTGAAAGAGTGGTTTTACATCCTGTCAATGGGGATGCCCCGCATCGTTGCCCTGTTTACCGTGTTGCCATTACTGCACAAGCGGAACCTTGGCGGGGCCATGATCCGTAACGGTATTTGCATGTGCCTGGTGATGTTCATGCACCCCATGCTGTCGGCGGCCAAACCCGACGAAGCCCTGACCATCTATGACACCGGTGGCATCGTAATCAAGGAAGTCTTTATCGGAGCGATCATGGGGTTTGTGCTGGCGATTCCCTTCTGGGCACTGGAAGCTGCCGGATTTTTTATTGATAACCAGCGGGGTGCGTCCATGGCCAGCACCCTCAACCCATTTTCCGGCGCAGAAACCTCCCCGATGGGTATTCTGTTCAGCCAGGCGTTTATTGCCATGATCATGACCAGCGGGCTGTTTCTCCTGATACTGGAAAGCCTGATGCTCACCTATCAAGTCTGGCCGGTATTCAGCTACTTTCCCAACATCAATCAGGAAGCGGCGACGTTTTTCCTCGGCCAGTTTGACCTGATTATCAAACTGGCCATGTGGCTCTCGGCACCGGTCATTATCTGTATGTTCATTACCGAATTTGGTATTGCCCTGATCAGCCGGGCAGCTCCCCAGCTGAACGTATTCATCCTGGCAATGCCCATCAAATCCGGCGTTGCCTCTGCCATACTGGTGGTTTACATCGCCACTATTCTGGAACTGTCCCACAAGCACATGATGGGAGTTCCTGAATTATTTGAATCATTGGGAGTGCTCTGGAAATGAGTGCCGAAAAAACCGAACAGCCTACCCCCAAAAAACTCCGCGACGCGCGGAAAAAAGGTCAGGTCGCGAAAAGTAAAGAAGTATCCGGCACCTTTAACCTCATCGCTGTATTGGCAACACTCTGGTACATGAGCGACACATTTATCGACAAGATAAAGCAGATGGTGCTGTACCCTACCCTGAGCTACAACGAACCCTTCGAAGTGGCTTTTCAAATCGTGACCCACGGCCTTCTGGGATTAACCATGGATCTGCTGATCCCCCTGGTGGCCGTCGCCATGTTTTCTGCGATTATCGGTAATGTCATGCAGTTTGGCCTGCTGTTTGCGCCGGAAGGGATAAAACCGGATATTCAAAAAATCAGCCCCGTTGGTGGGTTGAAAAAAATTTTCGCCATGAAAAACCTTGTCGAGTTTTTCAAGTCGGTGATCAAAATTGTCTTTCTGTCATTTGTTGTCTATTACGTCATCTACAGCAGTGTGGGCGACATCGTCGATATGCCCCATTGCGGCAGCGCCTGCATATTGCCAGTGGCAGCCCACCTGATTAAAAAGCTGCTGCTCTACGCAGTCGTTGCTTTCGTCATTATAGCCGTCCTTGACTATATGTTTGAGCGCTACAACTTTATGAAACAGAACCGGATGAGCAAGGACGAGGTCAAACGGGAACATAAAGAGAGTGAAGGCAGCCCGGAGATCAAGGGCAAGCGCAAGGAGATCCATCAAGAAATACTGAACCAGGCGGAAAACACCGGCAAATCAGACGTTGTAATTAAAAACCCGACCCACCTGGCCATTGGTTTGCAGTACCGTCAAGGCAAGACACCACTGCCCATTGTCACGGTTAAAGGTCGTGGTGGCCATGCCCGGTTTATTATCAAAATTGCTGAAAAAGAAGGCATTCCGGTTCTTGAAAACGTGCCACTGGCCCATGCCCTGTTCCATTTGAACATTGCCGACTTTATTCCCGGCGAACTGATTGAGCCCGTTGCCGAAGTCTTCCGCTGGGTACAGGAAATCAAAGAGCAGGAACAAGCGGGAGAGTCCCCTGGCGAGGAGTGAGCAGGGCTTGCAGAGACCAATGACACTGACTTAAGCTGAAAAGCCCCGAAAACATGGGGATTTTGAGAGATTTGAATCGGAACCACAAAGCATACAAATGCCCATGGCGCGTGAAAATATTTTGCGCCACCCGCAATCCTGACAAGCGGCCATCAGGCACCAATGTATTGAAAAAACGCCCTGATATTAGCGGGCAAACTGACCCGGGGCAGGTGCAACATCTCGGGGTGATCATTGAACAGCGATACATATGCCGAAATTTGCAGCACAGGTAGTGCAAAAACCAACTGATTCAGCTCTGCAACCGACTCTGGTCGGTGTATTGAATCGGTATGCTCCTCACAATATTTTTCCCAAAAGTAATACACAGCAAGCCGAAAGATCCGGTTAACTTCCAGCACGTCACCGAATGCATTGTGATCATCCGAAAGATTGGCACCATAACTGAGCAGCAGTACAAGCCGGGATAATTTGTCAGTCTCCCGCAAACTATAATCACCGCTGCTCGCGGATGTGAAACTCGGGCGCACCCGAAATAAATTTGGGTCTGCCCCACGTTTCAGTAACAATAAAACGGTTTCCAGAGAACCAAAATTGAGGGCATAGAATAGTGGTGGCTCATCCCGGTCACTGACCTCGTTCAAGTTATACCCCCGGTCAATCAGTTCTTCGATTTTGTCAGTCGCCCCATTGGCAATCCACCAATAGATATCGTCTCTCTCCTCACATGGCGCCTCAGGATACCATTGTATCGAACCAGTGTCGTTTGCATCTCTTTGTACCAACCCGATTGCCGACTCTTGGTGATCTGCGAATTCGACCTGGCGTTCTCGCAGGGTTCTCCTGCCAGACTGGCTATACTGTCCAGTGCTCAACAGATAATTACCAACAGTTTCACTTGGCAATGTTTCAGAAGTTCCCGATAGCGACCGGGTAAAACCTGGCAGGACGGAAAGACGATGACTGATCATGCTTGAATACTCTGATTGGTCAGCGTTTGATTGGTTCGACCGGGCAATATTCTCGGACAACCTCCCGATACAGCATTTCGACAACCCTGGCAACCGGAAAGTTCTCGCGAATAATGACTGGGCTTTGATCCCATGTCAGAAGAAAAGTCAGGAGCTTCAACATTTTCATAGTAAAAAAAGACGCAGCTAATTCAAACTATTCTTACCATCGCCATAACACTGACTACTATGCGAAAAGCCTGTCGGACTTAAGCGTTCATGATGGCGATTGCAAGAAATTGAGGATAGAAATTTCTGATTCTGACAAAAATAGTGAGTCTAATTGACCAAATCGCAGACATTTCTATCCCAATTTATCGCAACCGCAGCAGGACAGTCTCAAGCCGACAAGCGCCTGGTAACGTATATACAGCGGCTGTAAATACACTACAAAACCTGGGAATTGTCTTTTAATAAGTTCCCGATTTCCGTTCACCCTGAGCTGGTCGAAGTGTTGTGCCACCGAACTTCGACAAGCTCAGTCCGAACGGAGTCAGGCAATGAAAATAGG
>NZ_JAHHPO010000061.1 GCF_024606365.1 Endozoicomonas sp. ONNA2 | reverse complement strand
AGAGCGACAAAGTCCTGCGCGAGATTCGGGGCAGTTTATGAAATATCCGGGCTAAGCCATAATCACCAGACTGCGCACCCTCATTTGAAGTCCGATATTTTTTCGGATCCAGTCATTTATGCCAATAGCCTGCATAACCTGGAAAAGGATATCAAAAGAAGCAAAGAAGACTTCATCCGGCATCTGTTTGATAAATACAGCGACTCATTGCCGCCGGTATGGGCTGTGGTTGAATTGTTGACCATGGGGCAGCTATCAAAATGGTTTGGCAATATCAAATACCGACATGACCGGCAGTCAATCAGTCGCATTTACGGGCAGGATGAAAAGGTGATGTCTTCATTTTGCGAGCATCTGTCTTTGGTCCGGAATCATGCAGCGCATCATGCCCGCCTTTGGAATCGTGATTTCACGAAAACTCCCATGCTACCCCAAAGGCGGATTCACAATTGGTCAGCAGTCTGGTTGTTAAGCCCGAATATGACCGGCAGCTCAGAAAGCTATACAACACCTTTGTGATTCTTGCCTATTTGATGGAAAAGATTTGTGGTGAAAATCATTGGCAGGATCGTCTGGTTAAGTTGATTAATGCCCACCGCATTGATGTTCGCAAGATGGGCTTTCCTGATGACTGGTTGCAGCGGCTGATGTGGCAGGGTTTTGCAGTAGAACGCTCTGGCTGCTAGTTCGTGCCAGTTCATCCTGCTTATTTCTGGTGTTGGTTATGCCAGTAAGCACGACTACCGGCAGTAATGTTGCGTGCCATGAACCTGTTCTCATCTTTTGCTTTCATTCCTGAGACACCTGGCCAATGGTCACGTCTGTGCTAATCTGGTGCAATATTACACCACAATAGATAGGCAGGAGATGACCCATGGCCAGGCAAAGCATTACCCTCACGTCACCCAATGACCAATGGTTGCAGGCTCAGGTTGAGAGCGACGAGTATGGCAGTAAAAGTGAAGTAGTGAATGATTTGATTCGTCAGGCCAGGCGGCGTCAGGAGGCGACAGAGTCTCTTCGGAGTGCACTTATTACCGGTGAAAACAGCGGGATCAGCAACGATACAGTAGACGATATCCGGGAGCGTGTATTAGCCCGGAGAGTCAAGCATGACTAAGTAGTGCCTGTCGGCAGAAGCTGGGCTGGATATAGAGCGAATATTCGAGTTTGGTCTTGATTGTTTCGGGTATGAGCAAGCCAGTTGTTATCTGGATGGCTTGGAAACGCATCTGAACCTTTTCCCACGTTTTCCTGTAGCGCTCATACCGGGAGTCAATATAAACCGCCAGGTCTGAAATATTCACCATCCACGGCGATTTCTGGCTGTTCATGGTGCGCACCACCGGAACCGGCAGCTTTTGAGAGGCTGCAGCCAGCTTCGCCCGTTTTTCACACATGCCAAAGGTAACTATTCAGCACCCCTCATTTAAATCTGGAATTTTCTGATTTTTATAC
>NZ_JAHHPO010000719.1 GCF_024606365.1 Endozoicomonas sp. ONNA2 | reverse complement strand
TCCAGTCAGGCAATAGAAATAGGGAAGTTATTTCCAGACAACTCCTAAGTAGTTAACCAATAGCAAGTCATGATTTTAGCTGGCTTCGACAAACACCGAAGACAGCGACTCGAAGACAGCGACTCCAACTCTGCAAAAGTTTAGATTCACGAAATCACTAAAAGTTCAAAATATTAATATTTGACAATCATGGGTAGCTGGCATTAAAGGATCGAATATTTCTGGCTACATGGGCTGGTACTATGTGAGGCACAACGCAGGGAGCATAGCTTTAGCTATGTGACCGGAGTTGTAACGAAGCACGACTGCATGGACGCAGGAGCAGTTGCCGGGTTGTCGGGAGCGCCGACACAAGGAGTCAGAAATGTATGATTTCGTATGGTTAGCTACTTTATACAGGAAATAATGCATGCAATCACTGCAGGATATCGACTGGGGCACGTGGCAGGGAGCAGACTCAGCTACGCTGACCTTTGTGATAAAAGATGGGCAAATTCTGCTGATTCGTAAAAAGCGTGGCCTGGGGGCAGGAAAAATCAACGGGCCAGGTGGGCGACTTGAACCAAATGAAACCCTGTTGGCGTGTGCCATCCGCGAAGTGCAGGAGGAGCTGTGCATCACGCCGGTTAACCCTGAGTTCTGCGGGGAGAGCCGTTTCCAGTTCACCGATGGCTACTCTATTCATGTGTATACCTATATGGCAAGGGATTTCACCGGCTCACCGCAAGAGACAGATGAGGCTATACCGCTGTGGTTCTCCCTTGACCTAATCCCCTATGAAGACATGTGGGCAGACGACATTGTCTGGTTACCTGAAATGCTGAAAGGGAACAAGTTTACAGGACGCTATCTGTTCGATGGCGACCGGATGCTGGATTACCAGCTGGAAATTGTTTAAAAAAAATCTGTCATTGGTCAGAACAAGCCACTGGCTGTCATATTCTGAATAGAGTACGACAGTTATGCGAGGTGGCCTCCGCCACCTCTGGCAAAGAGACTCCCCTGAGCTTGGCCAGACACTCAGCAACCAGTTTCACTCTTCCCGGTTCATTCCTTTGTCCCTGATAGCCATTCAATGGCATATCCGGAGCGTCTGTCTCGAGCACAATACTGTCGATTGGCATGGTAGCTGCCAAGTGTCGTGTTTTACTGGCTCTCGGGTAAGTAATACCACCGCCAAACCCAAGCTTGAAGCCTAATTTCAGATACTCCCCGGCCTGTTGTTCACTACCGGAAAACCCATGAATAATTCCGGCTCGCCCAGGTTTGTATCGTCGCAGAACTTTCAGAATGTCATCATGGCTTTTGCGGCCATGAATAATCAGTGGCATCTGATGCAGGCAGGCCAGTTCAACCTGACCGGTAAACAGTGCGAGCTGTTTGGCCCTGGTCTCGGGAGTCATGTTTCGGTCAAAAAAATCCAGCCCGGTTTCCCCTATGGCAACCACCCTGGCGGGACGTTGTTGTAATAGTTTATCCAGTACCTTCAGATGCCCGGGATTGTGCCCGGCAATAAACCAGGGATGGAGCCCCAGGGCTGCTACGATGCTCACAGGGCTGACTTGCGACCACAATTCTGACGCATTAATCAGGGAAAGCCATTCCACCTGTTGAGTGGCAGGAATACAGATGCGACCGACTGCTGCCTGCTTTGCCCGGGTCAACACCGTGAGGCGGTCATTGTCAAAATCTGAAAAATTAAGATGGCAATGACTGTCGAACAGAGACAGCGGATGGTTCTCTTTTGCCACGGCTACTTTTGCCTCTAAACTTTGTTTCTGGAGAATGTTCTTCTGCTCATGGTCAGTAAAAAGCTTATAATGCCTGCCCGCAAGTAAATTTTGGTTACCGGTTTTCGGGCAGTGAATGGCGCCTGTAGAAATGTTGAAGTTATTTCGGGACAGTTCCTATACTGGTATCGCCGGTGTCACTTTTGGTACCTCTGGCAGTAGCATGGCCTGGATCGCCAGGCTGAAAGTTGAAACCGGATATGTGGTTAAGGGAGCGGTTAACGAAGCGGTTAATGTTGTTCTTTTTGGACTGGACAACTTTAGAAGCAAACTCCTGGCAGATTGCTTTTCTCCCATCATATTTCTAACGATCATTGGAGTTGAATAATGGCAAGTGGAATGATGTTGAACCCCGGGGTAGTCCGGATTATGCGAACGTTCGCCAATAGTATGATGGCTCTGATGGTGCTATTAACGGCGCATACTACAATGGCTGGGGACAGTCATGGACACTTGGCAGGGAACTCTGCACAATCGGTGCAGCTACTCAATGCCAGTGCCCGTGCTACCAGGCCGGGTATGTCGTCCTCAGCGGCTTATATGACCATCCGTAATGGTACCCATGAGGCCGTACAGATTCGCTCATTGAGCAGCCCTGTTGCCAGGAAAACAGAACTGCATACCACAGAAATGAACAATGGCATGATGAAAATGCGCCGGGTGGATAACCTCACCATCAAGCCTGGCGATACCCTGGAGCTAAAACCCGGTGGCTATCATGTTATGCTGATGGGTCTTGACAAGCCTATCGCCAGGAACAGTGAAGTGCCGGTGACTATCACCTTCAGTAATGGTGATCAGAAGAGCGTCGTTGCTCATGCCACCGATGAGATCAAGGGCCAGCATATGGCCCATTGAGTTTATCCCTGCTGTAACTCGCCAAGAATGGCTTCCTGCAGTTCAGAAGGGGTCACTACAAGCCCTTCTTCTTCATTAACCGGGAACACCGCCAGCATAGTGTTATCCCGCTCCAGACCCGGCGTCCAGCGTTCCAGCCAGACTTCCAGGTTAATGGCTTTTGGCTGGCAGTCTGACCAGTCAGCCACGGCCCAGGCCCCTGCGAAATCCGGATGGGGCCAGATGGGCAGACACTCTTCCCCGTCACTGGATGATAGCTCTACCCAACCCTCCGGGCTGTACAAGCTCCAGATCTCTTCCCATTCCGTCACTTTTTTCAGAAAGTAATCGTAACGCTCATGGTCAGCCAGCTGCACAATGGATTCGAACTGTTTGTCGTTGAGTTTGTAAGTCATCAGTCATCAACGCTAGTAAATAGAGGAGGGAGTTTATTATCCGGTCAGGATTGAAAGCAAATGGTGCGGTAGAATGGCGTGCCAAATTTCGGATAAAAATAAGATAAAGGAAAACGCCGTGCAAGCGCTTGAGCTAAAAATTCCCCGGCCACTACAGGTAATACTGTTTGGTGCTGCCATGTGGCTTGCCGGAAAATATATCCCCCGGGGTTTGGTGAACCCCACCTACTGGGTAGGGAAAAGTATTTGAGGATGTTTTTGAGTTACTGCTCAGCCGGATTCAACGGGTGCCTTGTGCTTTCATCTCTTGCGAACGAAGCTCCTTGAGCAGTACTTTACCAACAGGCGTCACTGGTAGTTCATCCCGGAACTCCACCTGTTTCGGTATTTTGTAACCTGTAAGGTTGAGGCGGCAATATTCCCTGACTCCTTCAGCCGAGAGCGGTTTATCATCAGAAATAACAAAGAGTTTTAATGGCTTCGCCGGTTTTTTTCGTCAGGGACACCAATAACGGCGCAGTTCTGGACTTTCTCATGTTTGGATACCACATCTTCAATCGATGACTTTTAACGCGGTTCCCACCGCCGGTATGCCAACCGTACCGTGAGTTTGATTTTTTATTTTATCTCACGCCTGATAGGACGGGGGTTAGACACCAGCTTCAATATCCCGTACCACATGAACCAACTGAGGCCCCAGCGACTTCATTATCATCTCATCGGAAATAAGGAATTTTGGACCACCGCAATTGATTGCCATAACCCGGCCGTCCAGAAGTCTGAGAGGGACAGTAACGGCATTAACGCTCCAGTCACCAAGGGATGTACAGAAGCCTTTTTCCTGATACTCATCAACAGCCTTGTGGATGCTTTCTTGCCACACTGGCCAGTGATCACCTGCGTGTTGTTCCACAAGTGACGTAATCTGCTGCCTTTCGTCGTCGGACAGGGCAGCAAGGTAAGCACGCCCGGAGGAGGATGTTGCCAGTGGCAATCGTGAGCCAACATCCATGCGCAGGGCCTGGGTGTTTTCGTTGCGGCAATTCTCAACGTAAATCATCGACAGACGCTCGCGGATGGTCAGCCCTACAGAGACATTGGCTTGAGCGGCCATTTTTTCCATATAAGGCTTGGCAATTTTACGCACGTTGAGATTGGAGGTGTAGGCGTAACCCAGTGACAGCACACCGACGTCCAGCTGATATTTTTCCAGGTGCTACGAGATAGCCCAGCCGGGTCAGTGTGTAAGTCAAACGGGAGATGGTTGGTTTGGGAAGCCCGGTAATTCTGGCAAGGTCCTGATTAGCGAGAACGCCGCCCTGTTGACTGAAAGCCTGCAGTAAATCCAGGCTACGTGCCAGTGGCTCAACGAATTTTCTGTCTTTCTCGCCCCCTTTCTCTTGGCAGGTCAATAATGTCATTCATATGTACTGTGCCTTATATTGTGTACGCTCTACAAGGGGGGCAATACCACTCCTTGCTATCAATAACGGGTAAATGATTCATCATTTATAACATAGGTAAATCAGAAGTATCGGGTAAATCTCCTGGCTATGCCGGTTAACATCCATCTATGTTTGCTGCGCACTCCTGCTGTTTCGGAACGCTGTAATCAGCCCGGCAGCAATGACCAGCAGAATACCTGTCAGTGCCAATCCGTCTGGAATATGGCTCCAGATCAGCCAGCCCATAATTCCTGAAAATACAACACCGGAGTAGTTTATAGGCGCCACGATTGCGGCACTGGCAAGGGTCAACGCCCGGGTATAACACCACATGGTCAACGAGATTGAGCAGCCAATGCAGAGTAAAAAGGGCAGAGTCCAGTAGGGAATAGGCTGCCAGTCAAGGATCGCTAATGGGATGCTGCAAAGAAAGGATATGAAAAAATAGTAAAACAAAATCACATGGGTTACTTCAGTGGCTGAAAGGACCCGGGTGCTGACCATGGAAAGGGCAAGAAATACGCCAGACAGCAACCCTGCGATATGCCAAAATTCCATGCCTTCTGTGCTCGGTCGCAAGATCAGCAAAATCCCCGCGAAGCCAATAATAATAGGCAGCCACTGTCCCCTTGGAATGGTTATCTTTATCCAGGCCCAGACAAATAATGGTACAAACAAAGGTGCCGTGTTACGCAGCAAAGAGGCATCCACCAGGGGAATATGTTGAATAGCCAGGTAGTAGGTAAAAAAACAGAGCCAGCCTGAAACACCCCGGACGGTATGGATAACCAAGTGTTTTGTATACCAGTGGCAGACAGGGTATTTCAATAGCAAAGGCGAAAGAATAAACAGGCAGATGCCGTACTGAAACAAAACAACAATAGCGATGGGCACGTCGTCTGCTATTACCTTGGTGGCAACACCAGCGGTACTGGCTGCCAGTGCCGAGAGCAGGGCAAGGGTAATCCCTTTCGCAGTGGCATATTGATCATTCATGAATGGTTTGCTACCAAGTGCCTGGTTCTTCATGGGTTGTCTGGTAATCTTTTGGCTGGGCCATTTTATATATCGTAGGACGTGCGTCTTATGAAAAACAACTTATGCCATTTGAGCTTGTTTCCGAATCCCCTGTAGTGAATGTCCGTAACTGGATAGCAAACGGTCAGACTGGTGAAAGATTGACAAATAGTTATAATCAAATCTTTCTTTAGACTTCCTCAGGATAATATGACGATTTCGGTTTCTGGAACTGCAAAGACAGAATTTAACAAGCTGCAAAAAAAGCTGCGCCGCCACGCAGGTCAGGCTATTGACGAGTTCAATATGATCGAGGATGGCGACAAAGTGATGGTCTGTTTATCAGGTGGCGCTGATAGCTACACCATGCTTCATATTTTGCAGAGTCTCCAGAAAAGTGCACCAATAGCGTTTGAATTAGTGGCGGTGAATCTGGACCAGAAACAACCGGGTTTTCCTGAGCATATTCTGCCAGAATACCTGGATGCCTTGAATATTCCTTACCATGTTATTAACAGGGATACCTATTCGGTGGTCAAGTCGAAGATACCGGAGGGTAAAACAACCTGTGGTTTATGCTCGCGCTTGCGCCGTGGCACCTTGTATGCATTTGCCGAAGATATTGGCGCAACCAAAATTGCCCTTGGTCATCATAAGGACGACATAGTAGAAACCCTGTTTCTGAATATGTTTTATGGCTCCAGGCTGGCCGCTATGCCGCCCAAGTTATTATCAGACGATGGGCGGAACGTGGTTATTCGCCCCTTGGCTTACTGCCGTGAGAAGGATATAAAACGGTTTGCTGAACAAATGGCGTTCCCGATTATTCCATGCAACCTGTGTGGCTCACAAAAGAACCTGCAGCGACAGAACATCAAGGCTATGTTGGCTGAGTGGGATAAGAAGAATCCGGGCAGGATTGAGTCAATTTTTACCGCTATACAGAATATAGCGCCATCTCAGATGGCTGATACTGAGCTGTTCAATTTTAAAGAGCTTGGAATAGATCGTTCAGGCGAGCGCAAGTCCTATGAGTATGAGGATAATAAAACAATCTTTTCAGGGAATATTCCTGATCCCATTGATACCGATGACATGGTAAAAATTATAACTATTTAAATTCCCGTGAATCCTGGTCAATTTTACAGGAACTGTCCCGGAGTTCATCAGAGCTTTAAGCGGGAGAGATATATTCTGCTTCCGTTCAGGAACCGGGCATTGATTTTCTTGTCCACAGTAACTACCCATAACTTTTCTCATCTCCCCGGTGAGCCTATTACTAATGGAAAACTCAATGTCTCCGGTTGCCGAAACGGCACAACAGGTATTCAATAATATCTGCCCGATTTGTCTGGTTGGATTGTTTGGCAGCAGGGGGGTAATGGTGACCTCTTGCAAACACCGTTATCACGAGCGCTGCCTGACTCCCTGGCTTGACAGTAAACCGCTGGCCGGACGAACCTGTCCGGTTTGCAAGGATTTTGCGGTGCCACTTACGCGAGAGGAAGGGGCGCGGCTCTATGAGTCCTCAGCGCACAGCGAATCTATACCATTGCACGCCTGTCGCTATGGAAATCTGGCAAATCTTCAGCAGCTACTGAGCCTGGACCCGGGCATTGTCTTTACCCGGTTTCGTACAGGCGACACTGGTCATAATGTTCGTCTGCTGTATATGGCCGCTGGCAATGGGCACAATGATTGCGTCAAGGCTTTGGTTGCAGCGGGGGGAGAGCTGGACCACGTGGCCAGCCATGACGGCATGACGGCACTGCATATTGCCTTGGTCAATGGCCGCTTTGATGTGGTTAATTGCCTGGTTCACTCTGGTGCGGATCTCAATGTCACCACACGCAATGGCGATACAGCCCTGCACCTGGCAGTCAAGTCAGCAGACGGCAGGTTTTTGGAAACTTTGTTACGGGGGAAGGCAGACCCTGCCATTCGGGACAGCAAAGGCAGAACGGCACTGCACGTAGCTGCCCAGGAGGGCTGCTGTGAGAGTGTCCGGGCACTGGTCCGGAAACCGGGCTTGATTGATTCCGTGGACGGCCAGGGCAGGACCCCGCTGATTCTGGCGACCAGGGCCGGCCACGACACCGTTATGGCCATTCTTGTCAGCCATGGGTGTAATATCAGGCTATCTTCCCTTGATGGCCGGGAGGCACTACATTATGCCGCCGGAAATGGTCAATGTCACTGTCTGCAGTTACTTGCCAACCACGGGGCAGACCTTAACGTGAGAAGCACCACCGGCAGGGCTGCGATTCATTATGCTGCCCTGCGAGGGCGTAGTGAGTGTCTGGAATCCCTGATTGACAGCAAAGTCAGCACCGAGGGGTTCGCCAGTAGTGGGTTGAACGCACTGCATCTTGCCGCCTCTCGTGGGCAACTTGAGAGCCTGAAAACCCTGATCCGCCGGGGGGCCAATATCCGGGCCACGACCAACAATGATACCGGCAGTACAGCACTGCACCTTGCCACCAGGGAGAACTTTTTTGAGTGCGCCAGAGCCATCGTCGAGGCTAACGTTGATTTTTCGGCAAGGGACTCGTTGGGCAACACAGTGCTTCATACCGCCGTCATTGCGGGTAGTTCCAGGTGTCTGTCCCTGTTTATACGGTTCGGTGCCGATCTTGACACCACCACCATTGATGGTAAGACCGCAGTGCATCTGGCTGTGATTGAACGCCGTTGCAATAGCCTGAAAGCCCTGGTTCAGGCGGGTGCCCGGCTTGATATCAGAGATTATTTCGGTTTTACCGCCATGCACTATGCCGTTGATCTCTCCAGCTTGCATTTATCCTTTGATGTTTGCCTCGGTCTGCTGATCAAGGCAGATGCGGCCCTGGATATTCCCGATCACAATGGCGATACTGTTCTGCATCTGGCTGCAGCCAGTGGCAACCTGAAAGTTGTCAGGCAACTGTTGAATGCCGGTGCAGATCATCTGGCTATCAATAATCTTGGCAAAACACCCCTGGAAGTTGCCCAACTGCTCAGAAACGAATATTGTGTGGCCTGCCTGCGACAGCTGCCTTATAAGCATGACGAGTAGTTGGCCAGATGGAGTCGTATATTTTTGGCTGTACGTTTTAGCCCGGATATTTCATAAACTGCCTCGAACATTGCGCAGGATCTTGTCGTTCCAGGGGATTTTGTGAGGGAGCGCCGGGAGTACGGTCGACTGAGCAAAACTCTCCCGGAGCAACGCAGGAGCAGTTGCCGGGAGTGACTGATCAAAATATGATTTCATTTGGTTAAACTACTCACAATAAGGATGAAATAAAACGGTTAAAATAAAAAGCAACGAACGCAGCAAGCTCTGCTATTATCGGCCTGTGCAGGTTTTTTGGTCGCAATGATACAGGCACTCTCCTGTTTCCGGGGTGTATTCAGGACTGGCATAAAGGCAACTTGAGCCTTAATCATAACAACGAATGTTGCGCTCGTTGCGGTTTTAATCAAGGGGTTAGACATGAATTCATTAAATACTATTGTTGATCGATATGTCGATTTTTCTCATTACTTAAGGTCAAGTGAATTTAGAATAAATACAAAAGCCAATATATTCACTCCCTTAAGAAAGGTCAGTTCAAAACCTGCAGAAAACAATTATTTTCCATTAGCCAACGAACTAAAAGTTGAAATTTCCAAGCACTTTGGATTGAAAGATTTTGTCGCCTTTAGTTCGATCAATGTCAATAATTATCTTGTTCTCAGATCAGATAACATTTTGGTGGAAAAAATTATTAAAAATGAAACACAAATGAGATTGTTTGACAGGCTCGAAGATATGAAACAGAAAGCACAGAAATACCACTTCGATATTGAAGCAGAAATTGAAGTTGATCAGAATTATAATGCTGTCATACCGCTAATAGCAATATCTGAAAGTCCGTCACAACTGATCTGTTATAGCAAACCTGATTGTTATAGCCCTCGGTCATTTGATTTTGTCCAGTTGTTTCAATATCTATGTTTTTTCTGTGGGGATGATTCAATTGATGATTTTCCGAAGGCGCATATTTGTACATTAGCGATAGATCTTAATAACAGAATGGGTTTAAAAGTTGGCGATAATGCTACTTTTTTTGCGCTACATTTTTTAATCATTGCATTACAAGTAAGCCAGCTAACCAGTCTTGAAGACCGACTTGATAATCTGGCCAGATTTGTCGATATGATTGAAAATGAAGAGATTCATAAGGGTAAGCTAAATAGAGCAACCTTATTTAAAGAAATATTTGCTTTAAGTGAAAGAAATGTGTTGGATTTGGATGATTTTTTTAATGGTCTTCGCACTAACGCAGAAAAATGCAAGCTGGAGTAATACCATAAGCGCAACATCTTGCCTTTAGTAGAAAGTTAATGGCTTTTATAGCCAAGTTGTATAAAGATATTTTTCAATGATTACCTGGCCAGAAAAGATGATTTCATTCAGTTGATTACTTACGTTTACGGTATCAATGATCTACTATTTGAATTCAAGAATTCTGACCCGAATGAGACAGTCTGTTTGACTGTGTTTATCTTCGCTTGTGTATTGGCAGGCAGCGTTGTTTTTAAGTAATTGGCCAAATGGAATCGTATATTTCTGGCCAAGTTACTATGCAAGGCGCAAAGTACGAAGTATATGACCGGAGTTGCAACGAAGCAGAGTGACTGACAACTTGGTCAGAAAATACGATTTCATCAGGTTAACTACTTATGGTGAACAGTGACTTTTTTATACAAATATTCTTTATGGAATAACAGCATTATTCCACCGTATTTTTGTTCAGGGGTAGCAAATGACAGATCATGATAAATGGCAGAAATGGTTGATGGTTCGCAGGGATGAGCTGAATACGCGTCTGGGTAAAATTAAAATGGATGCTTCCCGAAAAAACAGTGCAGACTGGTCTGAGCAGGCGCAGGAACGGGAGAACGATGAGGTTATTGATGCATTGGGTAATGAGGCAGTGATTGAGCTGGGTAAAATTAACCGCGCACTTGAGCGCATAAGTGAGGGGGATTATGGTTTCTGCCTGTCCTGTGGCAAGGAAATTCCGGTTAAGCGCCTGGAAGTCATGCCCTATGCTGATCTATGTGTTCAATGTGCAGAGGCCAGGGGATTATAGGGGGAGAATCACGAAGCCGATAAGGCGGCAGACAGACTGCCAAACTATCAGGCCGGTTTGGCTGCAGCCCGGTTAAAGTACGATGATTCCTCTGTGGAGCAGCCTGATTCAATGATCATGTTTTGATAGCTTTCGCAGAAGCTCTGAATGGTTCCGGGATTTCTGCTGTGGAAGTGCCTTTGCCATAACCTGCCCATGGCGGTGATGTCTTCTTTATCAGTTTCTTCAATCTGAATACCGGTGCGGTGATAGATTAGCCAAGCTATGGCAGAGGCGTAAACCAGGTTGGTTGCCAGTTCATGGTGAGGATGACAAAGAAACTCCCGCTGGCTGGCCAGTCCTCGAACCTTGCTGGACAGGTCGGCATTTGGGGCCAGAAAAAAGTCCCAGATATTTCGGTGCATGCGAGGAGAAATCTGATAAATACCGAGTGCCTGGTGATTGGCCTGTTTCAGGTGAAACCCAAGCCCGGACTCTCTGGCTGCGGTGCCAAGCAGCAGATTTTCACCCGTAGGACTCCACATGCCCAAATGCTTGAGTGCGGGGCGGACAACGTAATGCCTTAGCTCCTTGGCGCATATTCCCATTTGCAAAGTCCTTTTTCCGGGGGGCCGTCCTGTGGCAGATCCGGGCGTCATGATAACCCGGATCTAAGAGAAGTATCGTATCATCCCTGAAATTCTGAACTGATGATGGTTTTATTCACCGGCAAAATGACAAAGGGTATAGGTTGGAATGCCTGCTGCATTGAGCTTGTCAGCACCCTTGAGGTCAGGCAGATTGATAATGGCAGCAGCTTCCAGTGTGCTGGCTCCTGCTTTTCGGATCAGCTGGTCGGCAGCGAGTAATGTGCCACCGGTGGCGATAAGGTCATCCATCAACAGAATTTTTTCACCAGCCCTAATGGTATCTTCATGCATTTCCAATACGGCTTTTCCATACTCAAGGTCATACTCAACACTGATGATTTTGCCGGGTAGTTTGCCTTTCTTGCGAAACAGTATCAGTGGTTTGTTCAGGATATAGGCCAGTGTCGAGCCAAGCAGAAAACCGCGGGCATCCAGAGCGCCAATTCGGTCAAACGTCTGGTTCTTATAACGCTGAACCATGACATCCACGGTCTTGCGCCATGCTTCGGGGTTTTCAAACAGTGTGGTGATATCCCGAAACAGGATGCCTTTATGGGGCCAGTCCGGTATGGTCCTGATTTGAGCTTGCAGGTATTCCTGAACGGATGAACATTCGTTTGTATGCATGGGAGTGAGCATGCCGCTGACAGTCAATAAGAATCAGTCAATAAGTATCAGTCAATACAACGTTAGAAGCCACAGTAAGGGTGGCTTCTTTAGAGACTAAAGTCAGGCGCTGGTGGCAATTCGGTTGGGTTCCGGGGTTTTTCCGCCAGCCAACGTACACAGTTCCACCTGGCTTTTCATAAACCTGGCTTTTCATAAACC
>NZ_JAHHPO010000718.1 GCF_024606365.1 Endozoicomonas sp. ONNA2 | reverse complement strand
CGGAAGCACTGTCAGCGCCAGTATGCTGGGCAACCACCGGAATCTCATTTCGTTCACCCCATACCTGCAACTGTTCAACCGCAGCCGCACGGAACGTATCGCCAGCCGCGAGCATAACCTTGCGGCCTTCAGACTGAAACTTGCGAGCCAACTTGCCAATGGTGGTGGTCTTGCCTACACCGTTTACGCCCACCACCAGGATAACAAAAGGGGTATCCTGTTTCGGGATAACCAACGGCTGATCAGCAGGCTCAAGAATATCAGCAAGCTCAGATTGCAGCGCGGCCATCAGGGCATCGGCATCATCCAGCTCTTTGTATTTAACTTTCCGGGTCAGCTTTGCAATGATTTCGGTGGTGGCCTCAACCCCCACATCGGCCACCAGCAACTGAGTTTCCAGCTCATCCAGAAGGTCATCGTCAATCTCCTTCTTACCGATGAACAGTTCTGCAACGCCTTCAACCAGAACGTTACGGGTTTTGCTCAGCCCCTGACGCATCCGGGCGAAGAAGCCGCCTTTGGCTTCAGGCTTGTTTTCTGGCTCAACCGATGTTTTTTTTGGCAGTATTTCTGGATCAGCAGCCCGGGGAATTTCAGTGGCAGCAACTACCGGGACTTCTTTGACAGAAGCCTCAGGTGCTTTAAGAGTGGGCTCGTCCAGGGGTGCTTGATGTACAGACGTATCTTCAGGGCACTGAACAACCTCAGGCACAACGTCAACAACACCAACAGAAGATTCAGAAGCCGACTCTGGCGTAGTTACCTCGGGTGTTTCTACAATGGGTACTTCGCCTTCTGCTTCAGGCTCAGCCTTTGGCTCTGCCTGTTCTTCAGAAACTTCACTCTGGGTACGTCGACCCCAGGGCCAAAAACTGCGTTTGGCTTTTTTCTCACCGTCTTTGCGCGAACCGAACATAGACTACTTCAATAACCTTGGTGGGAACGCCTGATGAGCATGAGGATTGTCATATAACAGAAACTTTTGCAAACCGCTTCCGTAATAGCCGATCGATAGCAATGACGATCCATCACACAGGCTATGGATAATGACTTATCGTAACTCAATTTAGACTGTCACGAAATGAACTTTATCTGGGAAACCCGGGAAAAAGTACAACTTTCACGACACAATTAAAAACACCCGCAATACAAGACTGCCAATGCAGGCAACCAGGAGCCTGGCGCTTATTTCCTGGCTTGTTTTTTTGCACCAATTGCCTTTAGCCGACAACCATTAACCTTGAACACCACGGTCAATGAACTGATGTCAATGAACTGATGCAGCAAGCAATCTGACTCACCCGGCGTTATTACTGCCGCCTTACGGCCCTTTAAACGCCCCATCTTCAAATGTATATATTTTCGAGCTGACCTTCTGTGCGGTACTGATAAACCGATCGCTCGACAAAGAAGGCAAGCTTCTGCAGTGATTCATTATTGTACCCTGAATAGCCTCAGCGCACGTTGACTCCAGTATAAGCGTGACCTGATTATGATGTTCCAGCTCCCCCAGAGTTTTGCCTGTAGCTTTATAACTACGCGGGGAAGCCACAGCGAACAACTCGGCCATATCACTTTTCTGGTTGAAGGTAATCCTTAGCAGATTATCTGCTGCCACTACGTTATCGGGATCACTTTGCATCCTGCTGGAGAATCCATCCTCGACCTTGAACACGCGAAGAACAACACTTGCGCGATAGCCATCGGTCACAGCGACTTTTATCGCCAGCTCCTGCAGACCTTCTGGCAACCCAAGACTGTGTATTGCCAGATCCAGACTTTTCAGTAAGAACGACATGTTTAGTGCATGTTTATCAAACTGTTTAAAAGTGATTATCGCCAGCGCGTCCCCATTGCGGAACGGTTCACAGTCGCTTTCAGACCCTGTGCGCAGTATCTCAGGGACGAACCCGGGGTGAAGGGCTGTACCATTCTGCCCATGAACAGACTGGCTGCCAGGATGCAGCCTGATTGCAAAATTTGCATCATATGGTCGATTGCATCTATGGATCATGGCGGTATCGTATAAATAACGCCCAGTGCCCATGTCATACTCAAGGTTGTAGCTGCGCTTTTCTATTAAGTCTGTATCATCCAAACTCCTGATGTAGTCTTCATTCGGGATTTTCAGGGGAGGTTCTTCTGAAGCGCTGACACACTGTTGATCCGGGCCCGTTTCATTTTGCAGGTTGCCTTCGGTTTCACTGACAGTGGATGTCTCTGTTTTTGCCCGTTTCAGTGGTTTCGTACCAATCGCTTGATCGTTGCCCAATGCCCTTTTTCGAGATTCAGCCTTATTTACGCTATCTGTTGCAACAGGGCTCGTTGAAACAGAACTTTTAGTTGACGCAGAGCCTTGCAAACCTGTCGCTTCCTTAATTCGTATCAACATCTCTTTACTGTTTTTGGCTTTTGCAAATACCTCCTCAACGTAGTCCCTGGCGATTTTTTCCTGTGCTTCCCTGTCCGATTTTTTAGTTGCCTTTTTAAGTTTGCCCGACATCTTTCTAAAATCGTCCATTGGTAACCCAACGATACTTCTGAGTTTCACTCGTACAAAAGAATCTGACAGAAACGCTTTTGCAACAGCACTTTTTAATCCCTCGATCGCTTTACCTTCAACACCGCCAATATCACTGGTTTGCCGGGCACCGGCTGCAGCTTCATTATCGACAGTGCCTATACCCAATTTTTGGCCATCAGTATAATGGAGGGCGTTACGATATACAGAATCCATTAAAAAAACCTTCCGCTTTTGCTTTAATGGATGTTGGACAACGAAGCTATATAGAAGTTCCAGCTCTTCATTTACCAAACCCGTCGTAAAGCATCGGGCCGGGCAGGCGGTGATATAAGACAGGAGTGCACAGAGCGCTCCGCGGGACGGCCATCCACTTGGTTGTTTGTTCATTCTTTGCTGGCTTTCACCAGTCTCTTGTAGACCTACCGTCACGCAGACCGGGTCGCGCAAACGGGGTGTAAGGTCGAGAGCCCCCCTGCGGAATGCGTTTGAGACTTGTAGAACATGTGGCCAGGAGGTTGTCAGAGAGCCCAACTTGGTG
>NZ_JAHHPO010000717.1 GCF_024606365.1 Endozoicomonas sp. ONNA2 | reverse complement strand
TCATCAGGAACACTGAGTTTAAAATGGGAAAGTTATTTTTAGACGACTCCTTATAGCAAAGTTGTACCTTCCCCGGGCGATGGCCCCGTCTTGTCCGATTGCTGTTTCGGTCATTAAGTGAGAAACCATGGATAAACTGATTATCACCGGTGGTGTGCGTCTGGACGGAGAGATTCGGGTCTCCGGTGCCAAGAACTCTGCCCTGCCAATTCTGGCAGCAACGCTGCTGGCTGACTCCCCGGTTACTGTATGTAACCTGCCCCATTTGCATGACATCACCACCATGTGTGAGCTGTTTGGCTGTATGGGGGTTGAGCTGCTGGTGGATGAAAAGATGAACGTGGAAGTTCATGCCAGCACGATCAAGCACCTCATTGCACCCTATGAGCTGGTGAAGACCATGCGGGCTTCTATTCTTGTGTTGGGTCCTTTGCTGGCCAAATTTGGTTATGCAGAAGTTTCCCTGCCCGGTGGCTGTGCTATTGGTAGCCGTCCGGTTGATCTGCACATCAGTGGCCTGCAGGCCATGGGTGCGGATATTGTGGTGGAACATGGCTATATCAAAGCCAGCGTCAAAGATCGCTTGAAAGGTGCGCATATACTGATGGACACCGTAACGGTAACCGGTACGGAAAACATCCTGATGGCGGCAGCGCTGGCCAGGGGTGAAACCATTATTGAAAATGCGGCCCGTGAGCCTGAAGTGGTGGACCTTGCCGAGTGCCTGATTACCATGGGCGCGAAGATTGAAGGCCATGGTACGGGGATGATCCGGGTTCAGGGTGTTGAGCGTCTTGATGGCTGTACCTACTCGGTATTGCCGGACCGTATTGAAACCGGCACTTACCTGATTGCGGCTGCGGCAACCGGTGGCCGGGTTCGCCTGAAAGACACCCAACCAGATATACTTGATGCGATTTTGCTCAAGCTCCGCGAAGCTGGCGCTACGCTGGAATGGGGTGATGACTGGATTGAACTGGATATGAAAGGCAGGCGTCCCAAGGCCATTGACCTGAAAACGGCACCTTATCCAGCGATGCCCACCGATATTCAGGCTCAGTTCACCGCATTGAATGCCATTGCTGAAGGCTCGGGCCGGATCACCGAAACCGTGTTTGAAAATCGCTTCATGCATGTTCAGGAGATGAAACGCATGGGGGCAGACGTCGATGTGGAAGGTAACACCGTGATCGTCAAAGGTGTTAACCAACTGAAGGCCGCTCCGGTGATGGCCACTGACCTGCGGGCTTCAGCCAGTCTGGTTATTGCTGGCCTGGTCGCGAAGGGCGATACCGTGGTCGAGCGTATTTACCATATTGACCGCGGATACGAGTGCATTGAAGAGAAACTTCAGCAACTTGGTGCCAGAATTCGTCGCGTTCCTGCCTGATTTACATTTCTTTTTCTCTTACCCTGATTTTTGGCTTTTAGGTCAAAAAACAGGGAACTTTTCTTTTTTTTCCTACTCAAATAAAACAGCCGTATCATTTTTTGTTGATGGCTTGGTTGATGGCTTGGTTGATGGCTTAGTTGATGGCTTGAAGGTTGGTATGGATTGTTTTATTTCTCAGAGAATATAGCCTTGTCGATTCCTTGGTTTTGCTGGCCCTTTGCTTGTCGTGTGATAAAGCCTCGCGCTTATAAAAGACCAAATCGAACAGGAGAATGGAGTCTTTATGAAAACGCGGTTTATTGATCTGAATAGCCAGGAAAAGTTATGCAAGGCTCCATCGCCCAGTGAACGTGGAGACAATGATTCTGTTCGACCTGATTCTGGTATAGCAAATCAGGTTAATATCAAGAATGTGCAAAATAGAGTTCTTGAACAAAAAGCAATGGTTGACAGAAGCCCAATCAGTAAAACGCAAGGGGGTTCTTTACTACCTTTCAGCGCTTGTCAAAGCGAGGAGACTACTAAACCCTCTGAGGAGTCTCAGGCGCAGGGAAGTCTGGTAACAACTGATATTTCTGGGCCTTTATCCGGAGCCAGTAGCTTTTCTTCGATAAGTTCTGATGAATTCTATTCATGTGAAGAATTTTCTGAAGATTCAGATGATCACACGCATCTATTAGTCCCACCCCAGAGTCAAGTTCCACCCCAGAGTCAGAATTTAAGCCAACAGCCTGCCCCCTGTTCCTCAACGGGGCAGACAAGCGTACCCGGTGTTCCAGCCCCCACTAGCCCTGGTTCTCCCGTTCCCCAATCCATTTACCA
>NZ_JAHHPO010000716.1 GCF_024606365.1 Endozoicomonas sp. ONNA2 | reverse complement strand
TTCGGGAAGCGGGTAGCGTCTGTAGAAATGTCGAAGTTATTTCAGGACAGCTCCTTGGTGAGTGGGTGTGAGTATTTGGCAATACTATCTCACTCACAGACACCAAAACAGGTAAGGAATTGGAACAAGTTCAGCATTTGACAGGGATTTGGTCGCCTGCCTGCTTCGCGCAATACAGCATAAGTAGCCTGTCTTGGTCGGGAAGCGGGCAGCCGTTAGTCAAAGATCGAAGTTATTAAAGTTCCTGAATAGCCGCTAACGATTACTCTTCAATGGTGATGGTAACGTGACGGTTATTGCTGCGGCCCTTTGGGGTTTGATCTCCGGTCTCCAGTACACCACCGGCAACCGCCCGGATGCGATCGCCACTGACGCCACGCTCTTGCAGGTATTGTTTGACACTTTCAGCCCTGTGCAGTGCCAGTTGCCGGTTGTATTCCAGCGGGCCGGTTGAGTCGGTGTAACCAACCGCCGTCAGACGAATGCCAGCATGCTGTTTGGCGACCTCAGCGATTTGGTCCAGCTCCTGTCGACCCTGCGGGTCAATGTCAACTTTATCAAAGCCAAAGTAAACGGTACCCAACTCTTTTTGTAGTGGGCAGCCATCCGCATCGACGGTAATGCCCACGGGAGTATCCGGGCACTTGTCAACGGCATTGGGAACACCATCACCATCACTATCAGTAGGGCAGCCATGCTGGTCAACAGCTAAATTGACAGGGGTGTCGGGACAGCGATCTATATTGTCTGGTACACCATCGTTGTCGGAATCGGGGCAACCGTTGATATCCACCGGTGCACCGTAAGGGGTATTGGCGCACTTATCCATATAGTCAGGAACACCATCGTTGTCTGAGTCAACCGGACAGCCACTGTGATCGACGCTGATGCCCCCGGGTGTGTCTGGACAGCGGTCTTTTTTATCAGGAACACCATCGTGATCACTGTCTCTACCAGTGATGGCACAGATAGCACTAACGACCAGGGCACCACCCAGAGCACCATAGGCTGCTGATTTACCACGGTCGGATGAGCCGTTGACAGCAGCGCCCACAAGACCTCCGGTACCCGCCCCGATCAAGGCGCATTGGCTCCATCGGTGTATATGACCATCACTGGTGCAGCCAGCCAGAAAAAGGGTAATCATGAACAGTGTTAGCGTTTTAAAGGGAGTGATGAGGTGCATGAATCAAACTCCGGGTGTGTCGAGATAGATGTTTTTTGACGTCTAATCGAGTAAGTATTCCCATCACATAATCTGCATGCCATGGCCGACAGCATGCCAGGAACGCCATTAACGTATTGAAAGCAAGCCGAGCGTTTAGCACTTAACGCATAAGTGGAGATGGTTGCAGATAAAGCGGACAGGTTATTGGAGGATTAGCATTTTCGAGTATAGGCCAAAATATTCAATGCCAGAATTTCTTTCAATATGAAATGAGTTTGCAGGAAAGTGCGTTGCCAACATGAAATGAACCGCCAAGCATACCTTGAGTGTAGTTTGCCCGGTGTTTTGATTAAATGGCTTTATCAAGCCAGCCACGGGTCGCTTATCTTTATTGGCAGGCGTCCGATAACCATGAAAACCCAGGCTGTTGTTTAGCTGCAGGTCTCTATCAATGCGGGGATATCAAGATGACAAATGTTCAGGCCATTGCCATCCATGACCTTGAGCATAGTATCGGTGAAACTGAGGTTTTGCGAATTCCGGAGCTGGTGATTAACGCCGGTGAAATGGTGTGTCTTCAAGGCGGGAATGGCTCTGGCAAAACCACTTTATTAAGAGCCCTGATGGGACTTGTCCGCTGTAACAGTGGTGATGTGATGGTTCTGGGCAATGATATGAGAAAAATTGGCACCTCGGTTGTAGAAAAACTTCGGGCCGACTCTATCGGGTTTATTTTCCAGCATTATCGGCTGGTTCCTTACCTGAGTGCCTTCGATAACATTCTGTTGCCCTGCTATTTCTCAGCGAAAAGGCAATATGAAGCAGAAAGGAAGTCGGAAACTGCCGCCGGGGATGCCATTCGCCTGATTCGCAGGCTCAGCTTGTCAGACCCATCCAGACTATCAAAAAATGCATCACAATATAGCGCCGGACAACAACAGCGCTTTGCCATTGCTCGTGCCCTGATTGGCAAGCCTGATATGGTGTTGGCAGATGAACCGGCTTCCGCTATGGACTGCAGGGGGAAGAAAGCCGTTTACCAGCTGTTACAGGAAGAGTGCCGTGCCAATGGAGCCACACTGATCTGTACAACCCATGATGAAAACGGCATTGATGGTTTTGACCGATATGTGGACATGGATTCCCTGAACCTGGCAAGAGAGCGTGAAAACCGATGGTCATTTTGAAGATTATTTGCAGAAGCTTTGGTCAGAGAGCCGGTCGTTCGACGATTTCAATTCTGGCACTCGCATTGAGCATTGCGCTTCTTCTGGTGATTAGTCATATTCATGAAGCTGTCCGGTCCTATGCACGACAAGTGTCTTCAGGTGCGGATCTGATTGTCGGAGCTCCATCGCAGCCGGTACATCTTGCCCTTTACAGTCTTTTTCGTATTGGCCCTCCTCCGCCAGTTTTGCCGTGGAATATCTACGAAGAAATTGCTGGTATGGAGGATGTAGAGTGGGCTGCCCCTGTGTCCACCAATGAAAGTCACCGGGGGTATACAGTGACGGGCAGTACGGCACATTATATGGAAACTCTGCAACTGAAAGCCCTTAATTTCATAGACACCAGTGGCTCAGGCACAGCATTCAGAAATGATCGTTCCGCATTTATTGGCGCCAATCTGGCCGCACACTACCAACCGGGAGAAACACTGACGATAGCCAATGGCTTTTCACCTTCATTAAAAGATGAGTATCAAACCCCATTTGTTATTCAGGGGGTTTTAATGGAAACCGGAACCTTACTGGACAGTAATATTTTAGTTCCTATTGAAGGGCTACGAAAAATCCGAAAAGCCCATGGAATAACAACGGATTATCTGAATTTCATTATGATAAAATTGCGCCATCGCCACTCGCTCTTTAAGGTGCAGCAGGAACTGAAGTCAACACTCAATACCCCACTTGAAGTTGTGATTCCTGCGTTCGAACTGGAAAAGCTTGGGCATTATCAGCGAATGCTTAATAATGTGTTTATGGCGATGAGTTTTATCATCGGAGTGCTCTCTCTGATGATGATGTATTTTAATCTTTCCGCCGGTTTTGCCGAGCGCAAACAGGAAGTTGAACTATTGCGCATGGTAGGGGCAAGCCCCTGGCAGCTGGCAGGCCTGACATTGGCCGAGCCTATGCTGCAGATCCTGGTTGCTCTTTGCTCTGGTGTCATTGTATATAAAATATCGACTCTGTTCGTGGGGAGCTGGATTCCTGTTGTGAGCAGCATCACACTGCCTTTTGAGCAGTTGGTTTGGTTGTTGTCGCTGTTTTTACTGGGTTTTCTGGTTGCCTGCTTGCCAGCATGGCGAATGTATGGTTTTTCCAGAAGAACATAGGAGGCTGTTCTGCAGCGCGGCATCCTATTCCTGCACAAGCTAATAGTATTCTATTGGGGGGATTTCCTGCGTCCCCCTTGAAAACTTGGCTAACAGTTGCATTGATGTGCCTGGTGTCTTAATCGGTATGAACCTTGCTTGATAGATTAATAAAAATAATGGGTAGACACCCTGAAGCGGAGGTGACAATATGACCGACCTGTTACCGAGAAATCTTTTTGATCGTTCAAGGAGTGAACATGTGTAAGGAGCATCGAGAGCCAAGTATGAATTTAGAAGGCTCCGAGAAGAGAATAAGTTTTGTGATTAATGCTACGGAAGATCGTGTCAACCGCCTGCGCCAGGCTTACCTTGATGGGACACTGATGGTTGACAGTGAACGTCTTGCCGAAAAGATGCTTGCCTTTGAACAACAGCTTGAAATCGTGTTTCCCGAGAAAGACACCCCTTGAGTCAATTTACGCCAGTTAGAAATCCTTTATCCTGCCAAGGCTTGATCATCCATTGTTAATGAAGTACGCTTCAAGGCGTTCGTGAATGTGTATGCCTTGTTATCAGCTCGGTAACGCATGCTCCCATGGCACAGCTGGATAGCGCAGCCCCCTCCTAAGGGGCAGGTCGGAGGTTCGAATCCTCCTGGGAGCGCCATAGAATACATAGCCCGTAGCGTTAGTCAATGCTTCGGCCTTTTTTGTTTTTAGGATCGAGGGGGTAGTAAGGGGGGAAGTAAGCGATTTGCTTGTTCTTCCCAAGCTAATTCTGGTCATCTGAGCCTCTTTATTTGGACATCACATCAACAGGGATCAGAAAGATAGCTGATCTTGTCCACCAAGGCCTTTTTTAGGGTCAAGAGCTGTTTGAATGCGGAAGAATTTCCAGCCATCCAGTGCCGGTGGTGGCTCTCCAAGATAAACTCCTTCTTTCTTATCTGGCCAAGCCGCTTCTACCACCTTGATAATCTTCCCCTGCTTGTCTGTGAGCGTAAAACTCACAACCGGTGGCATGTATCCTAAATTACGTGCATGGCTCAGAGTGGCGAGTATGGCAGGATCAGCAAATTTGAAAACATCGTCCCAACTCATATTGGACGTGATGATGCCTTGCTCTTGTCTTAGCCGGTTAATCAACTGAATATCTGAATGGGACACATGCATGCATTGATGGCAGGGTTCTTTTCGATGGCAGTCAGCGCATAAAACCTCGAGGTTGGTGTGGGCATTATCGTGCTTTACTCCGTTTTTGTGGTGAACGTGGAGTAAATTTTTATGGTGCGAGAGCATTACATTGCAACTTTGGCAGGTATAGTTCGTTTGTTCTCTTACTTGGTTAGATATTTCAGGCCAGTCATTGGTATAACCTACTATTGAGTGATCCTTTTCTCTTGGTAACTTTTTGAACAGTGAGCTGTAATTTGCGAAGAATTCATTAATATCGAACTCTTGGGCCACCTGCCATCTACGCCTGGATGATTCAGCAGCACCCTTGTAATTCAGCATGCCAAGACAGAACTGACACACATTAAGCTCCACAACTGCGGTAGCGCCATTTTTCCCGTATATCTCAAATTTTCCATCAGGATTTCGACTTACTGAGTAACGGTCGAACCTGCCTGCACTTTGCATTTCATCCAGCTTTTGGCACTGGCCTATGTGGAATTAATTCCCTTTTGAACCGTCATGAATTGTACGATCGAATAAATCATTCCGCCGACTGTGGTCAGGGATGAATAGCGCAACCTGAATATCCTTGTAATGAAGTAGACCTTCTTTGGTTTCGAGGTCATTAATGTATATTACAATGCCTTCAGCTCTTTCCAGTTCTATGATGGTTTTATTTTCTGGACTACCAATATCAAAAGACCTGATTTTTGCACCCATTTTTTTTACTGCTTGTTCCAGGCGGGAAAGATTCGCCTGAATATTGATTCGACTATCCATTGGTTTCCCCAAGAATGCGTTTAATCTGGATATCGGAATTGGTTATTACACGAAAGCTTACCCGCCCAGGGCGACAGAATCGGTCGAACGATCATCCCGATAATAGGATATTTAGCTA
>NZ_JAHHPO010000715.1 GCF_024606365.1 Endozoicomonas sp. ONNA2 | reverse complement strand
TGCAGTCGGCGGCAACTGCTCCTGCGTTGCTCTGGCTCCTGCATCCATGCAGTCGTGCAGCGGCAGCAAATTGGTCTAAAAAGTCGGAAATTTATATCCCCAATTTTCTGCCATCCTCGCTACAGGGACGCCCAGTCGGGCGCTATTCCCGGACAGCCTTCTGGCCTCAGTGTACGTACCCACGGCAGCCTACTGGCTTTTTCTGCCCCCCCCAATTTCTTATATTCGCTCATTATTTGTTCAAATTAGAAACTTTTTTGTTATTCTGCGGTCGAAATAAGTAGTGAAGCATTTTTGATATTGTCAAGACTGGAGTTCAGTACTCTGACAAACACCGCCGGGGTACAGGTTGTTCAAAACTATATGAAAATGAAAAACAACAGGTCTTTTGCCAATGGGTGATGCCTGACAGCTGATTTACTGTCCGTGTTTCACTTTTGATACATTGATTCTTTTTTTAATAACTTGTAACAAAAGTATTGCATTTTTAGAAAGCACATTAGAGAGAAGTTTTTTTCTAAAGGAGTTTTAATTATGGACACGCCATCAACGATCTTTATTCCGGTTAAACCCGCACCATATTTATCCAATAACTCTATCGGAAAGTTTGATGTCAAGGGTCCGAAGGGCGACCTTGAGTACAGTCTTGATCTGGGTAAAATGCATGACCAGGCCAGCCAGGAGAGTCTTCTGGTTTGGGCAGGAATTGCCAGCAATAAAGCTGATCAAATAAATCATTTTGAAATAACAGTGACCAGGGGTGATTCACTTTTCCTGACTTTTTTTCCAGAGCCGTGGTCTGATGACAAGTTTCACGCGACTGCCATCAGGCACCGGGATGTGAAAATATTTCTGGTCAGCGACTATACCGATTGGCGAGTGATAGATGCTTACAGGACAGTTGGCAAACGTGAGCAAGATAAACAAGATAAAATAATTGTCCTGGCTGATGAGTTGCCAGATTATGCTGAAAGATTACGAAGTTTTTACCCGTTGTTACTTCATATTCAGGGCTATATTCAGGGCGTTGACGTGAAGGATTTGATAACCCGTCTGGCAGATAAGGGGTTTTATCTTAAAGATGGTTTTGTCCGCTGCAATGGCTGTGAATACCGTAATTCCCTGGATGAGTTTGTCAAAAATATAGACTCCTCAGAGAGTTATCTGGCATCAATAAAATCAATGCTGCCTGTTCTTCAGTCCCTATTGGGAAAAAGTGATGTTGAACACGATAATGACAATTGCTATTTGGCTAAAACGGACAAGAAAACATTTCTCCGGATCAGTCATTCGCCAGATCCCAAAGTCGCAGGTGGGTTCAGGGAACACGGGCACTATACTGTCTGCCAGTGGGATGGCACCGATTATATTAATGGTTTCCCAAGCTATACCGGTCAATGTCGATGGCCATGCAAGATCGTGAAAGAACGTAATTTAAAGGAGCGTGATCTTTTCCTGTTTCACGGTTGTCAATCTTATCTATTTACCACAACGGTTCCAAAATCGGAAATGCTGTCTCAGGATGATTTAATTTATGAGGCTTCGCAGATAAAAACCGATCTTGATGGGTTGA
>NZ_JAHHPO010000714.1 GCF_024606365.1 Endozoicomonas sp. ONNA2 | reverse complement strand
CCTCGCGCAAAACAGCCTGGGCTGGATGTACCTGAATGGCCTTGGGGTGAAAAAGAACATCGACAAGGCCCTGACCTGGTTCCGCAAGTCCGCCGACCAGGGATACGCCACTGCGCAAAACAACTTGGGTTGGATATACCAAAATGGCTTGGGGGTTGAACAGAACTATGCCGAGGCCCTGAGATGGTACGGCAAGGCCGCCGACCAGGGATACCCCGCCGCGCAAAACAATCTGGGCTGGATGTACCATAATGGCCTGGGGATAAAACAAAACTACGATGTGGCTTTGATCCGGTTCCGCCAGGGGGCCGACCAGGGAGACGCCACCGCGCAAAATAACCTGGGCTGGATGTACCTTAAGGGTCTGGGGGTAGAGCAGAACTACGCCGAAGCCCTGTTCTGGTTCCGCAAGGCCGCCGACCAGGAATTCGCCACTGCGCAATATCATGTGGGCTGTATGTACCAAAATGGCTTGGGGGTAGAACAGAACGACGCCTTGGCCCAGACATGGTTTGACAAGGCCGTCGACCAGGCATACTCCGATACCCTGGATAATCTCAACCGCTTGGGAACAACTGGCAATGAATTTGGTCTGACTCAATGAATCATAAAAAATCGGATCTATTGAATCATGAATATTTCAGGCAGCTATCAACCACCGGCCCACAGTGGCAACAATGTTCAGCACTGTCAATTCTGTAAGCAAGAACGAAAAGACCTGAAAGAGGTTACCCTGGAATCTTGCAGTTTAGTGTCCTGTCTGGGCAGCTCCTGCTTGCTGGCATTTGGTTCGGGATGCAGCTGGCACGTTTCCTGTATTGGTGGTCTGTTATGTGCTCAATTCTTCGACCCATTTATTTCGGGATTGAGCGCAGTTTGTGTTAATGAGTATCTCCAGGATCGTAAGTGCAATCACGCTGCTAACTTGACGCCCGTGTTTAATTCTGGCGATAGCGGCAGCAATAGCGCTATGGCAGCTGATTCTGCCGGGCCATCGGGTTCAGTTGATGACCGTCAATCAAGACAGCCCGGGGCTATCACAGTTCAGCCCGAGGAAACCCCGGGCTTGCCTACACCAATCAAGCGCCGCAGAAGAAAACGCCACCGGTAGCAAGGTTTATTCAGGATTGAGAAAAGGGATTTGGGGTCATACCTTAAGCATCAATCTCCGCCGGTTTCAGATGAAACCATGAAGGAGACAAATGCTTCGCTCACCCTGCACAATGAAAATCAGGCTCTGCCACAATCATCACGGTGCAGAGCTTGGGAGGCTGTCCGAGAATAGCGCCCGACTGGGCATCCCCGTAGCGAGGACGACAGAAAATTGAGGATAAAAATTCGGTTTTGTGAGGTG
>NZ_JAHHPO010000713.1 GCF_024606365.1 Endozoicomonas sp. ONNA2 | reverse complement strand
TCAGTAGATTCTTTTTGATCTCGTCGCTCAAGGGGCTGGCCATGACCCGATCCAGGTATTTCTTGACACACTCACCGTGCCCCCTTTGTAATGCAATGTTTAGTCTTGGAAAACCATCGTCATTTTTAGCCATCAGGACAATCTTTTGATTATATGGATCAAGCCGGTTCAGTTGCTCCATGAATGGATCGACCATCTTCGATGAAAAATGTCCATTTGTGAGCAAAAAATAAATAATGTACGGATTCATATCCGCCATAACCCTGACCAACGAGCTACCGGCCCGGCTTTCAACCGTTGTCGTGGTTAAACATCCACCCAAATAAGGCTTGGGGTAATATAATTTGATGAAATAAGAATTTGAGACAAGGTGCTCTATTTTAATCGCCTTCAGGGTTTGCAGATCAGGGACGATGAGTCGTCGGACTCTCAGGGTGTCGTTGGGATCATAAAAGGCCAGCTTTATTTCCTCTCGCTCAGGCGACCAGTTTATCTTTAGAGCCATCACATGGTTTGATGACGAAAACAGATAGGTTTTATTATGTTCGCTATCGGCCAGCTGCTGTTGACAAGCCATGTAAATTGCCTTGCCTACCCCATCCCGGTCAAAGTAATAACCTTCCTGTGCAGTTTTATATCCATCAGCTGTGGTGTCACGCATCGCCTGATGCGTTTTAATACCACTGTGACGGGAAATTTTATCAAGTCGATCAATAGACGTGAATTTACCAACATCTTTCGTGCCAAACTTCCCTGTAGCAAACGCATAGGCCAACTGTTTGCAAGTAATCGGTTTATCATCCAAGAGATTGTTCGCTCTACAGTTGAAACCTCTCAGATCGCCCTTTGATACGTATTGCAAAATCCCGGAAGTATTAGCAGGCAGGGCCTCTATCGTGGATTCTATGGGTGTATTGCCACTATCCCGGGGCTTATTCACTACGGGCGTATCCATCTGCAACAGGTAAGAGCGTCCCTGATGATTAAGTTGTTCGATTTTAAGGCTAATCAGAGATGTATGCCGGGGAACATTTGCAGGCTTACTTTTCTTTTCCTCAGGAATGTTTTTTGGGTCAACAGAA
>NZ_JAHHPO010000712.1 GCF_024606365.1 Endozoicomonas sp. ONNA2 | reverse complement strand
ACGACCGGCTTCCGAAGGTTTCAACGTCTTCTGAAGTTACGGATTCAGGTTAATGTAAAGGAGTTAACTGCTATGAACATCAAAGAGATCAAACAGAATCAGTGTATGTCAGATTTACCGGTTGATGTAAATGACAGGGCTGGCAATTTGAAGCATGCAGGCACTGGAAGATCTGTGGAACCCGATTTTAACAGTAAACCCAGGGAGGTTGATGGTCAGCAGATTCTTCCCCATTGCCATAAAAGTACCTATGATACACCGATCAACGGAAGAAAAGCTGACATCATTAAAACATTACCAATTCTTGCTCAAACCAGTGAATTTTATGAAAAATTAAACCGCCATGCCCAAGATTTCTGTCAAAATATAGAGAGTAAGATTGCGGATTCAGAAATACAAGTCACTCTGGAGGAGCTGAGGCATCATTATGAGCTTGAGAGGTCGGTGATGCCACAGATGAGATGTATGCCAGAGAGTCTGGAGGTTGAACGATTTAACAGGATCTTTTAAGGAACTTAAAGGTATCGGCAACTTCTTTGAATCAGTTCTGAAGAAATATGATAACCGAAAAGCAGTAACAGATTATGAACAAAAAATATTAAGGTTTCTGTTAACCAATCTATTAAATGTTGATCCAAACACAGACGATTCATCTCTGGTATTTATTCTTAGAGCGTTGTTAAAATATTTTCATCCTGATAGAAGTGGCAAGCATAGTGATCTATATTCCATCATTTTAAACAAAGGATCACGTCTTGCTGAGATGATCAAAAATAATTTTAGCCATGAATCAGATGATGACCCTTTGATACAAACGATTATCGACCTAAAAAAACTTAACTGGGTTCATCGGACCGAAGCTGCAGGAAAAATTCAAGAAGAAATAATATCGCTCAAGGCTAGTAAGCTGAAAGATAACTACAAAGAAAAATTATTAAAGTCGATTATCAAATCTGACAATAAATTCATGTTAGATATAATGATATATCACTTGGGGATTAATAATTTAACAGTCAATAATGATACACCACTCATTTATGCTATTCATAATGGTTGCAACTATTATCTTATCAAGAGTTTAATAGAGAATAGCGATATCAATGCTCTCAGCCTCGAAGGCGAAACACCGCTCCAAATAGCCATTGACTGTTTCAAGTGTTGGAATGATGAAAATCCAGAAAGCCGTTCTCCTAATCCCTACAAAAATATAATTCAATTTATTTTGGATTATCATAAACTGTGTGTTGATGCCAAGGACTCTGCAGGTCAAACCGCATTATGCAGTATTGCCTCGCTTCGAAACTTGGATTTATCAAGTCTTCGGTTAATCTATAAACTAATCAATCGCGGTGCCAATATTGATCAGCCCATTGCTACTGAGAGTGGTGGAACAGTGCGCAGCGCTTTAAAGGCGAAGCTAGACGAGAAGCACTTTTCGGATTTTGAGAGATTGGCAGATAAACTGGCAGGTAACAGATTTGACCCGTTACCGTTGATACAATCGATTGCTGACCTGAGTAAAATTGACAAAAGGACTAATGGATCGTTATGGCACGAATCTTGTGAAAAAATAATTGAAAAGATAGAGGCACTCAAGGTTGGTGATCTGGAAGATAAGGATAAAGAAAAACTATTAATGTTGATTATCCAATCTGAAAGTCCAGAACTGCTGGACTCAATGATATATCGGTTAGGCATTGATAATTTAAAAGTCAATAATGAAACACCACTTATTTACGCTATGCAGAATGGCTGTAATGACATGATTCGCAAGTTAATAAAAACTGAAGATGTCAATGCTCTCGGCCGTGAAGGAAAAACACCGCTGCAAATCGCCATGTGCTGTCACGAGGAATGGAAGCGTACGCATCCCTTTGATCAATTTCGTAGTCGCCACATAAATATAATTCAAAATTTATTGGATTGTCATAAACTCTGCGTTGATGCCAGGGACTCCATTGAAGGGAGTACTGCATTATGTGATTTTGCCTTGCAGGAAAAGATTGATTTAAAAAGCCTTCAGTTTATTAATCAACTCATTAATCTGGGTGCCAATATTGATCAGCCCACTGCGTCCGGTATAACCGTTCGTAGCATGTTAAAGAGCAAACTAAACGAGGAGCAATTTTCGGAAATAGAGAGATTGGCAGATACCAGAAATAAAGAAGCTGGGGGCAGCAACTCAGGACAGAACTTTCTTGCAACAGGCTCAGCCTGAGAATGTGGGAGGTTCTATGGCTGGACACGAAAGCTTTGAACCACAAAGACACGAAGACACAAATGCCCATGGCGCGTGAAAATATTTTGCGCCACCCTCAGGGATGAA
>NZ_JAHHPO010000711.1 GCF_024606365.1 Endozoicomonas sp. ONNA2 | reverse complement strand
TCGACGTTTATTATAGCAGCTGATTCATGACGTACGATCAGTGGTAATCAGGTAAACTATTGTTTGATTGCCCAGTGATTATGGTCGTGTAATTATCAGATTTGTTTTTTGAGTATCGGTCATGCTCATAATAATGGAGCGCTTAAATGAATGTTATTGGCGGTGCAGCCAGTCCACCCAGGCCATGCAATATCTGTACTGAAACAGATTTGAGTGAATTTGGCGGACGTTCGTTGGTCAAGACTTCGTGTAGCAAAACTCACCAGGTTCATTTGGACTGTATTATCAAGAGGTTAAAGGCGCAAGAATCAATTCCTCTGAATAAACGGCGCTGTTGTGAATCTGACCAACCCGCACTGCCACTGCGTCGTAATTCCGATTTCTTAGTGCAGAACGCCTGCAAAAATAATTATTTGGAATCATTAAGGTTACTTGGTCAGATACTTGAGCTGAATAAAGATACCCCGATAGAGAGCATTTACAGGGATAACAGGGATATTGCGATTGATATTCTATGTACACAAGCTTATCTGCTTTTGCGGAACTATCAGGATAATGTATTGAAAGAAATTGAAGATAAGGTGATGCCAAAAATTAAAAACTATCTTCCTCAACCTCCGAATATCGACAGTGGTCAAGCTAGCAATCCCTTTCTCCGGTTTAGTAATGCCATAGCCTCAACATCGATTGAAACTGAACTGAAAAAACTGGCCAGAATGGACATGGTCATTGCGGTAGGTGGTATGGTCAATGCTGGCAAATCAACAACGATTAACGCAATTGTCGGATTCGAATTATTGCCGGAGCGGAACACTCCAATGACTCTTATCCCTACACTGATTCGCCATAAACCTAATCAAAAGGTTCCGGATCTAAGTATTAAAGATCCACAGAAAATCAATAAGATGCTTAGCCAATTGCAATCCAGGAAACTTGATAAAGAACAGCAAAACAAAATCCCCATGGACGATTTTAAAAAAAATTACAAAGGCTCAGAGGAAATTTCCAGTACCCTAACCAAATTAAACGACTTGTTTTCACTTGCCGACGAACTTAAAGTGGAGAACCCTTTAAAAAATTATTGTCAGATTGACAGTATGCTTGCCATCTCCGTGGAATATTCAATCCTTCGCAACCATGATAACGTAAGGGCGAGAGGCCAATTGGTCCTGATGGATACTCCGGGGTATAACGAAACACGTTGGGGAAATCTAAGTGGCACTGTTCACAAAGAAGTCCGCAATCAACTGGGCAAGGCATCAGGGATAATAGGTTTGATGGAGCACTCGAAGTTTGATCAAACACAAGCAGGTAAATTTTGTGAAGAGCTTGGTGACATTGCCAGACAAAGTCGCTGTAACATCTCTGCTTGGGTCAATAAGTGGGATCAGGCGAATCATAATAGTACGACTGAAGAACAGTTAAAAGATGAACTGACTAAAAGTGGCGTGCTAACTCGTGACAATATATACACCATTTCCGCTCGCAATGCTTTACTGGCTAAAAATGCTATCAGGGAATTAGAACAAAACGGTGAGTTGCCCAATTGGGAAGAAAATCCTTTACCTGAATCCGTAAGGTTTTGATTGCACCGGAAGAATTTTACCAATTTAATA
>NZ_JAHHPO010000710.1 GCF_024606365.1 Endozoicomonas sp. ONNA2 | reverse complement strand
TACACCATAGTTCCAGAATTAGAGTGAAATGGGAAAGTTATTTTTAGACAATTCCAAACAGTGATATCTCGATCCCAAAGCGAAATGCAGCAATCTACGCAAGCAACAGTAACGCCTCCAAGACCAGCACCAATACCCATGCCAATTAATGGACCAACAGAGCCGCTGAAGCCGCTTGCAGCAGAACCAACAATGGCGCCGCCACCGGAACAGATGAACTCGGTAGCCAAGGCAAACCCACAGACACCTGGTTTGATTCCATGACAATGACGTGGAGAACCCGATGATCGTTGGGACAGTTGCGGCTGTGTTGTCACCGGTGAGCCCATAGCATTAGAGATAGTCATATATCTTGTATCCCTGGAATATTCGTTAACTTCACCCGGGGCTGTCTGTCAGCATTCACATCCTTTGACTAACAGGCGGATGACACCCCACCTGCCTGGCCCGACCGCTACGCGGTTAATAGTAGGGAATTACTTCTGCAAGACGCGCATACCCGAGCGCAGTATCCCCTTGCCATTAGCGAGGAAAACCTTATTCAACCATCTGTTCTACTTTTCAGATTGCTTCGGCTTACTCAGAAGCTCGAACAGAAAACTGAGGTAAATTCAGGTTTTACTTTCTTAATTCAGGTTTTACTTTCTTTCTGTCCTGGCAGCGTAATCGCCAAGAAAACCCAAGGTAGGAAGATTCTAGTGCTTCAGGATTTTTTTGGTTTGAAAAACAACAAGAATTTACCATTTATTTACAGGCCACAGAGTCATAGAGGAAAAGATTTTTTTCTTTTCTCCGTGTTTCTGTGGCAAGGTTTTTTCTTGACAGGGTCACGTCGGAAATGTGGAAGTTATTTCGGGAAAGTTCCTTAAGGTCTATTGACGTTTCGCTGCACGTTCAGCTGATTGTCCATCTTGTTGGTCAAGCTCTTTTTGGTCCATAGTTAGCCAAATTGTCAAGATTCAGGCTTGCACAGTGAGGCCCGTGCACTATTTTTTAATAAGGTTTTTGGCCTTTTCCGTCAGGTGGTCAGTCCGGGAGATCCCCGGCAGCGCCAGTAACGGATGGGAACAGTAAGCGATTGTGTCGTATATCCTGCTACAGACATTGGGCGCAGGCTGACATCACTCATGAGGGTAACCATGGCTATTATTTCACCTGATTTTACCTTCTCACACCAGCAGCTGACCGGTCTTGATCTGAATGCTTTTGCGCCTTCTTTCGCCAATCTGGTCGCTGACCCCTATGTCAGTGGTGACTACCGTTTTCGCCGCTACTCCCAGTTCATCGGGCCTGCAGATCGTCTGGAAAGATTACCCCACGATGACTTTGTCCAGTCCCGCTCGGTCAATTACCTCAGTGGTGATATTCTGCGGGAATTCGCTGAAATTGAACCGGCTTTGGCGGAGCTACCGGAATTTCAGTCGCTGTTCCGGCAGTTAAACGGCTTTTTCGGCCTTAATCCGGCGCGTGTCGTTTATGGCGTACATCAAATCCGTATCACCTGTTCCGGCTCAGATCACGGCCTGCCTGTTCCGGAGGGTATCCACCAGGACGGCTTCGACCTGATCGCCATTGTGTGCGTTGCCCGTAACAACGTGCAGGGCGCAGAAACCGGTATTTTTTATCATCCGGAACAACAGCCTGCCTACAGCGCCACGTTGTCGCCCGGAGATATTCTTTACTGCAATGATCGACGGGTCTATCACTACACCTCTGAGATTCAGGTCAGCAGTGGTCATGTCTCTGGCCATCGGGATGTTTTCGTTATTACAGTAACCCTGCAGGATGAACAGTGACAAAACAGCATACCTCAACCGACCTCCAGCGCATCCGAGAGCAATTTCCGGCCCTTGGGCGACTCGAGGGAAAAGAGAAGGCCATCTTCTCCGATTCGCCGGGAGGTACTCAGGTACCGATATCAGTCATCGATGCCATGTCGGATTACCAACAAGCGGGCTCTGCCAATCTGGGTGGTTTTTTTGCCACCAGCGAAGAAACCATGGCACTGGTTGAGCAGGCAAGGGAAGCTGCGGGGCAATTACTGAATGCCCCTGCCGACGGTATTGTCTTTGGTAGCAATATGACCTCCCTGACTTTGGCACTGAGCAGGGCGATTGCCAACACCTGGCAAACAGGTGATGAGATTATTGTCTCTTCCCTGGATCATGACGCCAATATCACCCCCTGGGTGCTGGCGGCAAAGGAACGCGGCTGTGCGGTCCGGACGATGGATTTTACCGCCAGTCAAAATCTCAGCGTCACGGAGCTTGAGCGCCTGCTGTCCGGCAGAACACGACTGGTGGCGTTTACCTTGGCATCTAATGTGACCGGCAGCATCACCCCGGCAGCAGAACTGATCAAGGCGGCTCATTCCGTGAATGCCCTGGTTCATGTGGATGCCGTTCACTACACTGCCCACCGGTTACCCGATGTGCAGGCCCTTGATACCGACTTCCTGGCTTGTTCTGCCTACAAGTTTTGCGGTCCTTACCTGGGGGTATTGTATGGTCGGCCAGAACTGCTGGGTAGCCTGAAGCCCTATAAAGTCCGGGCGTCACAAGACCAGCCACCCTGGTGCTGGGAGACCGGGACACAGAATTTTACCGCCATTGCCGGATTGCTGGCCTGTATTAAATACCATGGCTGGCTGACCGGTTCTGGTCACGACCGCAAGGGATTGCAGGCCTCGGCAAACTGGATCGAGGGGCATGAACAACAGTTGTCGCAACGATTCCTTGATGGCCTCAAGGGCATGGCCGGGTTTACCTTGTACGGCCCGGATACCACGGTTGGCCGAACCCCCACATTTGCCCTGGCCCACCACCAGCACTCCTCGGCCAGGCTGGCACAACGGCTGGCCCATCATGGTATCTATACCTGGTCCGGCCATTTCTATGCACTGGACCTGCTTGACCGGCTCAACCTTCAGGAGCGGGACGGTCTGCTGCGCATAGGCTTTGTCCATTACCATACGCTGGCCGAAATCGACAGGGTCCTGAACGTTCTGGGCGATATTTCTGCAGGGGCTGTTGACGATTCATTTTGATAAAACAAACATAACTCTGGCTTAAAAGCCTGAAATATTCATGTTTGTTACACACATGCTTGTACGTGCGAAGTGAAATTCATGAGTGTACGACTGAAGCCTTATTATTGTGGTCGTGTTATTTCCAACCTTTCGGGACGGGGCCACTGAAGTTTTCGAGCCCGTTATTGCCCGCAATTCCCTCGAGTGGTTCGCAGACTGGACAAAATTGACTGATGAGTTTTCAGACCTTTCTTTGAACCTGACATTTACTAAACATGAAAGATTCATGGTTCAGGAGGTACAGTTTTCACGATTCCCTTGACCAAATTCATTTCCAGTTGTTCCCAACCGATCAAGATTGTTTTGCGCAGTGGCGTTTCCCCGGTCGGCGGCCTTGTAAAACCCGGTCAAAGCCTCATCGTAGTTTTGTTTTACACCCGGGCCATTAAGCCCAACTTGTTCTGCGCTAATGTATTTTTGATGTCGATCCCACTGACCAGCTGTGCTGCTATTTTTTCCCAACGTTATTTTTAACGCGAGGATTAAGTAGTTAACCAAATGAAATCCTATTTTATGACTAAGTGACAGCCACTCTCGGCAACTGCTCCTCCGTTGCTCTGGCTCCTGCATCCATGCAGTCGTAGGGCGTTACAACTCCGGTCACATAAGTACGGCTATGCTGCCTGCGATGCGCCTTGCATAGCAACTGTCCATTCAGACAGAAAGATACGATTCCATTTGGCCAGCTACTTAACGGGTTTTCCTGTCCAGAAAACAGCGCAGATTACTAACCGTTTACCTGAATCCGTAAGGTTTTGATTGCACCGGAAGAATTTTACCAATTTAATA